>CAZCFT010000059.1:0-15960 GCA_964498015.1 uncultured Ignavibacteriaceae bacterium | reverse complement strand
TCCGGTTGACCAGTCCTGCGATTGCCACAGGTCTCGGCGTGGCACAATATGGGGTGACGGACAGTTCTGTAATCTACGGGAACTGCAATAGCTGTCCGCCCGACCCGGAGCCTATCCCCGATCCAGTTAGTAAAGGAGATGGGACAGGATTACCGACAGAATTCAAATTGAATCAGAATCATCCCAATCCATTTAATCCGGAAACAAGAGTTGCCTATGATGTTCCCGCCCCGGCCCATGTGAAAATTGTCGTCATGAATATTCTCGGGCAGGAAGTGGCGACGCTGGTGGACGAGGTGAAAGCGGCAGGATCCTATGAGGCTGTCTGGCGCGGCGCTGATAACAGCGGAAATAGGGTTTCCTCAGGCGTTTATCTCTGTATCATGAGAGCTGGAGATTACTCTTCAAGCATTAAAATGGCGCTGATGAAATAATTTCGTCAATTCCATAGTTTAATAAAATGTGGGGACAGAACCTTGAACGGATTCTGTTCCCACGATTTTCGGCGGGTTCCTGGCGGTGGGCGGTTTTGAGCCAAAACAATTTCGAATTTTTGAAAATCTTTTTCATTTTTTTCTTGATACTCAACTTTAAGAGTGTTATCCTCGTAAGGCTTTTTATGAATAAGTATTGGGAAAAATGCTTAAGGTTTCGGCTGGCAGGATCCGGCCGATGTCAGAGAACGGCTTGAGAGAATGATGCGGTTGCTTCATCACCGCCGGGTTTGCACCCAGCGCTCTCAGATGTTTTGTCGGACTGAACAGCTACGGGAGAAGCAACGCAAGTAATGTCACCGATGGATTCCGCAGAATCAGATTTTCTCTCCGAAGTTAACTGCCGTTCGAGGCAGTACAAATTCCTCTCAGTGTCAAAAAGAGTTTTTGTCTCCAATAATGGAGTATTAAATAATCAACATAAAGAATCCAATCATAATTTTGACGGAGCAGGCTTGCTGAATTTGCCAGAGGGTATCTCTGACCAGCAGTTCCGCCAGAGGAGGCATTATTCAGGTTCAAGAAACTATTAGCAGTCCCAGATTAAGGATTTCAACCGTCAGACCGGCTCCTCAAAGTCCGGCCCCCAGGAGAGGGCAGATTGCATATTTGAGTGATGAGAATTGTTTTGTTAATCTGGCCGGCAATTATGATTACCTTGAAACCGGATATTACGCCTCTCAGGAGATGGAAGCGAACGGAAAAATCATTCATCCCACCTGCAAGGAGATATTGGATAGTTCCGTCGTGCCGGTGTTTCTTGAGCGGGCCCAACAGGAGGGGCTTCCCGTCCCGGAATACTATATAACCAACGAATATTTCGAACCGCCGGTTATAGTCGATTCTATCAACCCTTTCATGACTCGGCAGAGTGTGGTGCTCAAAAACGGCCATCAGGAGCGGGTGGCCAAATCGCTGACTCGCAATTATACCTATGCCATCTGTTGTCAGATACTTCCCCAAGGAGCCAGAATCGGAGAATTTCGATCGGTGATGGGATGGTGTGTCAAACCCCGTTATCTGCCGCTATCGCGGGAGGTTTGGAGGATTTTTCGGATGCCGCTGGCTCTGGTCAGGGTGATTATTCTTGAGGATGGAAATTTAATGCTCAGCCGGCTACAGGAGCTTTCATACAGCAAACTTTCTCCCGCCGAATCGCGATATATCGAAAGCAAGGTTCAATGGCAAATATAGGCGTCTATATAGAGAGATACACCCTCTCCCGCTCGGAGGAGATGGGAGCATTGATGAAGCTTGGGCAGGTGGCTCATATGCAGGGGCATCGGCTTGATTTTTTATTCCGGGCTGATATGTACAAAATACCTCATTATGACGCTATTTTCATTCGCGCGCTGACCGATCCATTGAATTCGTCATATATTGCATCTTGCCTTGCCGAGCTGAATGGTCTCCGGGTGATCGATGATACCAATTCAATTATAATCTGCTGTGATAAGGTCAATATGTATCGCCATCTCAAGAAGGCCGGCGTTCCAATTCCTGAGACTGTATTTCTAACAGAAGCCGACCTTAATATCAAGAGAGGGATCGAGCTTATTGATAGTCTCGGCGCCCCGCTTGTCTTGAAGGCGCCCAATTCCAGTTTTTCGCTATACGTCGAAAGGGCATACACCGCAGAGGAATTTGTCAGGATCGGCAAGAAGTATCTTCGACGCGCTGACCTTATAGTGGCGCAGAGATTTGTGCGATCCGAGTTCGACTGGCGCGTCGGGGTATTGGCGGGGGAGCCTCTTTACGTCTGCCAATATCTTTTCCCCAAGAAACGATGGAAAATCCATAATTATGTAGAGGACGGAAAAGAGATATATGGCAATGTCAAGGGGTTTGAATTAAGCAAGGTCTCTTCGAAGTTATTGGATACCGCCGTTCAGGCCGCCAACGCCATCGGAAAGGGATTGTACGGCGTCGATTTAAAGCAGGTCGGTGATCAATATGTGGTTATTGAAGTCAACGACAATCCCACTATTGCGGAAGACGAGGAAGACCAGAAAGCTCCCCATATCTATGATAGATTAATCCACTACCTGGTCGGGGACAAGAGCAGGGACGACGTACCTCTGAAAGAAGTCATCTTACATAACATAAAGTAAGCGCAAGTCGGCGCATTTTTATAATGGCAGGAAATAAGCCTCGGAAAAAGCCTACCAGCCGGCACATAAAAATTCGCTATGCGACTTACCAAGACCTACCGGCGTTGCTCTATCTGGAGGAGTCTGGCTTTGGAGAAGATAGATTCAGCTCGAGTCAAGTGAATTATCTTCTAATGAAGGCCCACGCTACTGTTTATATAATTGAATTTAAAAGAAAAGTGGTCGGCTCCGCCATTATGCTCTGGAGAAAGAATTCCGCTACTGGCCGGCTTTATTCGATTGTAATTGATCCCGTTTTCCACGGGCTTGGACTTGGGAGCAGACTGCTTGAAGTCTGCGAATCTACGGCGGCAAAACAGGGATGTCGCTCCGTCGCGCTTGAAGTCCGCGTGGACAATGTTCGCGGCATTGCTCTCTATGAGAAGTTTGGATATCAATCGACAGGGATAATCCGCGGATATTATGCCGACGGCATGAATGGGCTAAAGATGGTCAAAAGGCTCCAAAAGGGGAGTAGGAGAAGCAGGTGAGACAAGCCATGACGTTTCGATATATGTTGATCAGAGCTGACTTTTAAGTATTATAATATTCTGAAGCGTCGTTGAATCCTTGCCGATGGCAATATACCTATCGAAATAGGAAGTTGCCTTTAGTTTATCTCCCTTTTTCATCGCAACAACTCCAAGTTGATAAAGAACCTCCGGCGGATAGGATGAATCCGGAAGAGCCGTATAATAATAAATTGCAGAGTCGGGCATATTCTTTTCCAGATAATACTGCCCCAGGGCAAAATATATTTGGAAATCATCGGGACCATAATACAGGCTTTTATTCCAGAATATGACGGCCTGTTCTTTGTCCCCCAGCATATTATATGCATCCCCCATGCGGCGATATGTATCTGGGCTATAAGGGTTGAGCGCATCCGCCGTTTTTAGCGCTTCTATAGCTTCTTTCGGTCTTCCCATAGCGATCAGGCAGATCCCCTTGTCCAGATATGGCCCAAACCAAGCCGGGTTGGCGCCAATAGACCTGTCGAACAAATTCAGCGCTTTGGAGGTCTGCCTCTTAACATAATAATAAGCTCCCTGTTTATCCAAAGCTACTTCAGGAAATTGCCGATCACAATATCGCAGTATCCGTTCCGCTTCTCTTTTGACGCCGATACTCTGCATTAATTCTCCCACAGCATAGAAACCCGGTCTTCCATGCTTCGGGTCGAGCTCCAACATTGCCATATTGTAATCATAGAGCCCCTTCCTGGAATAATTGAGCCCCAGCCAAGGGATAAAAATTGAGGCACAAATAATGGTCACAAGCCCAGTGGTAATTTGAAATTGAATATTCTTGTGATATTTCTCTATCCAAAAATAGACTCCCGCTATCTGCGTTCCGACCAGCATAGTTGACATCAAATCCCAGTCCCGCGCCATCCCCAATTTTGGCTCGAGGACAAATGCCGATAGCAAGCCGCTAATGACCGACATCAGGAGAAAACCGCTTTCGAACGATAGACCCTTGCCTGTCCCTTTTTCCTTGAGAATCCGGAGAAGGATAAATGCTACGAGGGCCACCGGAACAATGAAAATCAGCAGATTTGCATAGTCGATGATATGTTTCAGCGAGAAAAGAGTATAGCCGTCAAGCGTGAAGAGATTGGCGACGACCGGCAGAAAAGCCATTTGCCAAAAGGGCGGCGCCCATATCTTGACAACAATATACAGCAGTATAAAACCACCTGCCGCCGCAAATATCAATTGCCTGCCTTTCAAGGTTAGAAGATTTTTGATTTTCACGGGGCCAAAGGCAAAAATCAAATAGAACAAGAAGGACGGCAGATATACAATGTTAATTCCATGCAAGAAGACAGCCACGGCAAAGGCCAAAATGGGCATTATCGATTTTTTCCGGTTTTTCAGCGCCGCCGTTCCGGAGAGAAAGAAGATAAAAGCGACCGCGCTTGTTAGAGAATATGTTTCGACATATCCATAATAGAGAATGGTTATGGCGGAGAGAAAATTGAGCGCTACAAATGAATAATAGGCAAACCGGGTTGTGAAAATTTTCCTGCTATAATAGAGTAGGCTGATTATGAAAATAAGGCCGGCGAAAATAGACAAATTTCTGAAAGTCCTGTACCCATCATATTGATCTCCAAGACTGAAGAGCTTGTGATATAGAAGCTGTGCCTGCATTTCTCCATAGGCCCGCCCTTTTACAATCGGGTTGGCTTTGCTCAAATTGGAAAGCAGGGAGTATCCGTCTCCAAGAAAATGCGAGTCAACCGCCAGAGAATAGAACATGAGAACCGCCAAGACAATAATCAGAATCGGAGACAATTTCCTGAGAAACGAAACCGGCTTTTTTGAATCATCCCTTATTGAAGGGATGACAGGCCTTTTCTTGCCCCGCAAGTAGAGATATAAAGCGACAAGAAAAAGCGCCGGGTAAATAAGAGGAAAACCGCTAAGATACCCGGCATGGCTGAATCCCCACAACCGCTCCTTGGGCAAAAAAGACGCCGCCAATCTAAAAAACAGAATGGCTGTCGCAATCCCAAAGACAGCCTGAAGGAATGGTTCTTGTTTCTCTTCTTTCTTGGCCAGCTTTATCTCCGATATTTGTCTGCAGTTTACATGATAATATCTGGATGCCCGAAACAAAAGCTGTTTTCTGTCTGTCAAATGCCGGTCCAAAGCCGGATTTATCAACCGGATTCACCAAGTTCAGGCATTGATTGCTGATTTAATCTGGAAATTTTGCTTGACATTCTCCGGCCTCCCCTTAAATGTGTAAGGTGATTTTGGTCAGTCCGGCGCCTGACGGAATGGTAAGTATGACAGATGATGATAAAGAGCTGAGTTCGCAAGCTACAAAAAAGAGAGGATTTAAGACGGCTGAGAATTTTAATACCCTATCCCGGCAATTACTGAGATGTGCCAATCAAGGAATTCTCAGGGTTGCTTTTTTTCGCACTCTTTCAGAGACTCTTCTTGAATCTGTTGGATGCGATTCAGTGGAATTGCGACAGAGAGAGCGAAATCGGTTTTATCGGTCGGAGGCAATTATAAATGACAAGTTGTCTTTTCTATTTAATGTCGGCCGAGATTTTTTTGATAGACCGGCGTCTGTTCTGCCCGACTTAGATGCAGGCCATGACCTTGACGAATTATGTCGCATCTTGTTGAGGGGATACACGGATCCGAATTCGACTGCTTTCACCGCTGGGGGAAGTTTTTGGACGGGAAATACCGGCAATCCTGTTGTGATCTCTGATTCCGCAAATATAGGCGGGCAGGGAAAAGCGCTCTATGTTGGAAATGAATACAAGTCTCTGGCTATTATTCCATTCTCTGTGGATATTGAAAAAAACAGCCTTCTTCTGCTCAAGAGCCGGCAATCTGATTTTTTCACTGCAAGCGAAATTACTTCTTACGAGGGGGTGGCGCAAAATATAGGTGTGGCGCTGGTCCACCGCTACGCCCAGGTTGCCCTACGAGAGAGGGTAAAGGAATTGACCTGCCTTTATGGTATTGCGAAGACAGCCTCCCGACCGGGCGTTTCAATGGAAGAGCTTCTTGATAATATAGTGAATCTTCTGCCCCCAGCCTGGCTTTATCCTGAAATTTCAACGGCTCGCATTTTTCTTGACGGTCACGAATATCTGGCTCCTGAGTATGCGGAAGGGTTAAGTAAATTGTCTTCAGATATTAACGTGCAGGACGCAAAACGGGGAGTCGTTGAGGTCATATATAGAGAAGAACGGCCGCCGCTCGACGAAGGTCCTTTTCTTAAGGAAGAACGGAGTTTACTGGACACTGTGGCGCGTGAGATAGCGTTAATAATAGAAAGGCGGCAGGCGGAAGAGGACAGCATTCGTCTTCAGGAACAGCTTCGCCATGCCGATCGACTGGCGACCATTGGCCAGCTGGCGGCAGGAGTGGCGCACGAGCTTAATGAACCTCTGGGGAGCATCCTCGGTTTTGCTCAACTGGCCCAAAAAGGATCGGGCGTATCTGAAGAGATGAGCCATGACCTTCAAAAAATAATCAGCGCCTCTCTTCATGCTCGCGAAGTAATAAAGAAATTGATGGTTTTTGCCCGTCAGACGCCACTGCGAAAAGCGCCGGTAAGTTTGAATAAAATTGTTGACGAGGGCATATATTTCCTTGAATCGCGGTGCGCCAAAGCAGGTATTGAATTAATCCGTAAGCTGGCTCCGGACCTGCCCGAAATTACAGCTGATCCTTCGCAATTACACCAAGTGCTGGTTAATCTTGTAGTCAATTCCATTCAGGCAATGCCGACAGGAGGAAAACTGATCATCGAAACCCGTTCAACTGATGGCAATGTCATTCTTATAGTGCAGGACACGGGAACCGGAATGAATGGCGATACTCTCAAGAGAATATTTATTCCGTTCTTTACAACCAAAGATGTTCACGAAGGAACCGGTTTGGGTCTTTCGGTCGTCCACGGGATTGTCTCTGGACATGGCGGGAGTATCCGGGTGGACAGCAAAGTGGGAGTCGGCACGATATTTGAGGTTACCCTCCCGATAAGAGCCCTAAATGGTCTTAAAGAAAGCGAAAATAGCGGAAATGGACAGTAAAGAAAAGATATTGGTGGTTGATGATGCTCCTGAGGCTCTGGAAGTCCTCCAGAGAAACCTTTCTTCAGAGGGGTATACGGTTTATACGGCATCCTTTGTCGCCGATGCGATAAAGATTCTCGATTCCACGCCCATAGACCTCGTTATTACGGATCTCAAGATGCCCAAAGTCGGAGGGCTTGAGCTGGTGCGGCACGTTCGGGAGAACTTTCGTGATACCGAAGTGATGATGATAACCGGCTTCGCCACAATAGAAGGAGCGGTAAAAGCGGTCAAGAGCGGAGCGGAGGAATATCTTACCAAGCCATTTACTGACGAGGAATTATTTTCGGCTGTCAAGCGGTCTCTTGATAAACTCTATCTTCGCCGCTCGGCCGAGATTAAAATTCCTCAACTTCCTGCCGCCTCCCATGGCCTTTTGGGAGAATCGGAGCCAATGAAAAAAGTGTTTGCGGCGATATCAAAGGCGGCTTCAGTCAACGCCACCGTCATGATCCTGGGGAAAGTGGTACCGGCAAGGAATTGGTCGCCCGAGCGATTCATTATAACAGTCCCCGAGCCTCGGCGCCGTTTATACCGGTAAACTGTGGCGGCATTCCGGAAGGGTTGTTTGAAAGCGAGCTTTTTGGATATATCAAAGGGGCTTTTACCGGCGCCAATGAATCCAGAGCCGGATTTTTCCAGACCGCCGAGGGAGGCGCTATTTTCCTTGACGAAATTAGCGAGACCAGTGTGGCGATGCAGGTGAAATTGCTCAGAGCGCTTCAAGATAAAGAGGTTTGTATGCTCGGCGCAACCCGTACAAGAAAAATCGACGTCCGTATTCTGGTGGCAACGAATAAGGATCTCATCGGCATGATAAAAAAGGGCGTTTTCAGAGAGGATCTCTTTTTCAGGTTAAACGTAATTACTATTGTCGTTCCTCCTTTGCGCGAGCGCGGCGATGATATTTTACTTCTGGCTCGCCATTTTATTGCAAAATACGCCGGAGAAATGGATCGACCGACGCCAAAATTATCCGACAAAGCCCTGCAAATATTTAAAAACTATTCTTGACCGGGAAACGTGCGAGAGCTGGAGAATTTGGTGCAACGATTAGTGGTGATGACCGACCACGAAATTATCGACACGCCCGACTTTCCCGCTCATATGCGCTTCTCCGCCATGAGGGAAGCCGGGTTTAACCGAACTTTGATTGAGGTCGAAGCTGAATATGTTCGAAATGTCCTGGCCTCCGTGAATAATAATAAGACCAAAGCGGCCGAGATACTCGGCATCGATCGCAAGACCCTCAGAGAAAAATTCAAGAACATCGGTGATTCCACCGACTGAATTTACCAGTGGGTAATTTTTCCCCACCGATGCAAATATCCCCATAAGCCTCTGGTGCATTTTTGTAGCAGATTGAATTTTGATGCTCTCCCTGACAGAGCGGCAACGCTCACATATCATATTGTTGTTCTTGTGATTAGCGGCAATACTGTATAAGCAATTTGGTTCTTTAGGATTTGAATGTTCGGCATTTTTGCCGGTATTTTTGTTGGCATATCTATTGCCATTAGTCTAATCAGACGTCTGTGGAAAAAGAAGACGCAAGAAAATAAGAAAAGGAGAAAGTTATGCCAAAATCACTCGCGATAGAGAAGAAGGCCGATGAAATCAGTGTTCAGGTTCCGATGACCGAAGAGCCTGGTATTTGCCCTTCCTGTGACAATTCACCGACTTGTGTTTATCTGAAAGCTCATGGCGGCGTTGTGACTTATTGTGAGGAATATTTTGGTGTTTCGGCAACTGAGCCCCAGCGACCTGTGAGGAAGGCAGAGACAAGAAATATTCAGGCACAGCAGGTGAAAGGACTATGCGTCAACTGCGAGAAGAATAAGACCTGCGGCTATGCGCGGCCAGCCGAAGGTATCTGGCATTGCGAGGAATACGAATAAGAACATCGTCTATCCGACAACTGCCGGATTTAACAATCCGAGAATTTTGCATATTGCTCGACGGGAAATGACTCCTTGCCATAAGATTCTTTCCTGAGACAATATGCAGTTTCGCCCCATTTGCAGAAGTGGGGCGATTTTTTTTGGGCTACCTATCTCAAATGCTCTACATATTACTAAATTCCCGTTTAAGCGCTTACAACCATTCTATCCGCCTTAAACGTATATTTAACAACCCGAAAGGGTTTTGGGCTTTTGAATCGGGAGCGCACCGCCTTTTCCTGACAACGGTGCGCTCCATAAGAAACTCTAAATATTCAAATGTCTCTGAGGCGGCAGATGGGGGTAAAATTGAATATTCTGCGAAGGACAATCTGCAAGAGATTGGATTGTGGGCAATATTAATTGAAAAAGCCGGCTGAATCAGATTCGAACCGGCCTTTTGGGAAATCAGGATTAATTGCGGAGTTTAAATCGCATCAACTTAAACAACCACTAATTTTCGTCATCAGAAGGGCAATCCGTTTTCCAGCGACCGTGGAAAAATCCCATCCCTTCATCATGCGGCCGGGCTTTATATCTGCCCTCTATTTCGCCCTTCACGACCCCGTTGGCATCATAGAAATGCCCTTCAAACCAGCCGCCGGCGTGTCTTCGCGCCATATCGTTGGCATATATATTCGGATGCGGGAAATAATGCCCTTTGATCAACCCTTGGAAGCGACCGGTGATATCAATATATTTTCCATAAAATAGATTCTGAGGGTTTCCATTGCTATCCGGCACACCCCAAATACCTTTGACATATCCAAGAATTATTCCGTTATGAGTCATCCAACTGCCTCTGAAGACCCCATTTCCGCTGTCATTGGTTCCCCACTCGCCGGAAAGAAATCCTTTTGGGCAACCGTGATATTCATACTTAAAAGCGCGGATTGCCACGGCATTTGAATCGGACAAATAATAGACGGTGTCAAGATTATCGATGTCTGCAAAATTATATGATATAGTAAAGGGAGCGGTCTTAAAAGCTATTGACGCATTTACTTTATCCAGGGAATTGAGATAGACATTGGCGAGAATGCCGTCATGATAGCCCCACGTTTTCGACACCCACCCAATTACTTTCCGGTCGGTGCGAGGTAGAATGTAATCTTGAGGCGGTTCAAAGTTGATGGTGCGGCGGACTATTTCCACGCCGTGCGAGACTTCAAGAGAGCCGGACCAATCAGTTACAGCTGTTACCGTCGAATCGAAGGCCAGCCGTCCCCAGACAATTCGAAAAGCGTAAATTACCACGCCACTGTCGGCGGCCAAAGAATCTACAGAGGCTGAATCTGAGACGCTATCTTCGAATTCCTGATCGCCGGACAGCTTTGTGACCAGGCTGGTATCGCCGAAATACGGCTGTTCATCGGCGGGCGAAAATCCGCCAAATTCTTTGGAAACATCGTTATTGTTATTATTAGTTGAGGTTTCCTCTTTACTACATCCAAGAGGAAGGCTGATCATCGCAACACCGAGAAGAAGAAACAGCAATTTGCGCATAATCAAAACTCCTTTTCAAAAGTGTGTTTTTATCGGGAAAATAAATAATCAAATGCTATGCCATGCTGGCACATTTCCGATAACACAATGAATTAGAACAAATTCAGCTAATCGCTGGGTGGTCGCTTTTGAACAAATATTTGGCAATATGAACGAAAATTGTGCGGAATGTAGGCTATTAGACGAACTTGATCCGATGATTCGCAGAGTGCCGGAACAAGATCACTACTTCTTACTTTTGTGAATCGGTTTGCTCTTCTTCAGAGCCTCGGGAGGAACAAATCCTTCAGTGACCCAATGAATCGGCTTTGGCCGCGGCTTTTTGGGGTCATCGGAAGGTTTGTCGAGCAAATCAGAGCCGATTTCTGGTTTTTTGTCATCCGGCATATTGAGTATTCCTTATGACCCTTCCTTCCTTTTTTTGGGCAAGGTTCAAATTCGAATATTACGGGCAACTCGATTATCAGCCTTACTTTTTGGCGTATTTTTCCATTCCTTCTTTGTAGAGATTCCCACCGTGGCAGTCGAGAGCGACAATCACTGGAAAATCCTTGACAGTGAGTTTGCGAATCGCCTCGGCTCCTAATTCCTCATAGGCGATCAGCTCATTTCCTGTGATCGATTTGGAAATCAATGCCGCCGCTCCGCCGACCGCGGCAAAATAGACCGCTTTCTTCTCTTTCATTTTGGCCACAACTTCGGGCCCCATCTCCCCCTTCCCTATCATTCCCTTTAAACCGACTTCAATCAGACGAGGCGAATAGGCATTCATTCGCGTTGAAGTAGTCGGTCCGGCCGAGCCAATAACTTGCCCCGGCTTGGTAGGTGTCGGGCCGGCGAAGTATATTATTTGACCTCTGGGGTCAAAGGGGAGTTTTTCGCCTTTGTCGAGAAGTTCCACCATCCGTTTATGGGCGGCATCACGGGCAGTATATATATGCCCGGTTATTAGAACCTCGTCCCCAACTCTAAGACCGGATACAACATCATCGGTCAACGGGGTTTTCACATTTTTTTTCTGTGACATAATTTATCTCCGAATTTTCCTAATCTAATTAGAGAATAATTTCCTTATGCCGGGAGGCATGACATTGAATATTGACCGCCACCGGCAGACTGGCGATATGACAAGGGTGGACTTCGATATGTACATCTAACGCTGTTGTAGTTCCGCCTAATCCTTGCGGGCCAATACCGAGTTTGTTTATTTTCTCAAGAAGTTCCACCTCAAGGTCGGCATAAAATTTATTGGGATTTCTATCGCCAACTTCGCGCAACAATGCCTTCTTGGCAAGCATGGCGCACTTCTCGAAGGTCCCGCCGATTCCCACGCCCGCTATGATTGGCGGGCAGGGGTTGCCTCCGGAGCGGCGAACACGATCGATGACAAAATCCTTCACACCCTGAAGTCCGTCAGCCGGCTTAAGCATTTTCACCTCCGACATATTTTCCGAGCCCCCCCCCTTAGGCGCTATCGTGATCTTAATCTTGTCGCCAGGAACGATGTCAGCATGGATTACCGCCGGGGTATTGTCTCCGGTATTTTTTCGTTCAAGCGGATCACTCAAAATTGATTTACGAAGGTAACCGTCTTTATAGCCGCGGCGTACCCCTTCATTGAGAGCCTCATAAAAATCGCCCCCTGTAACTTGTACATCCTGTCCGAGCTCGACAAACAAGACGGCAAATCCCGTATCCTGACACATAGGAGCCTTGTCTATTTTGGCAATTTTGGCGTTCTCAAGAACCTGATCCAGAATCCCTTTGGCGACCGGTGACTCTTCATATTTCTTGGCGCGTTCTATTGCCCTAATAACATCTTTCCCCAGGTCGTATGATGCCTCAATCGAGATTTTTCGCACGGCATCGATAATAGTTTCAGCGCTTATTTGACGCATATCATTTCTCCATTATACCATATTTCAATAAAGTGTTCTCAAGATTATACGCCGCCATGGCTTTGTGCATACAGGCGGCGGATATTGTCCATTCTCTTCTTCAATGATGGATGATCATAGAACCAGAATTCTATTATAGCGGGCGGTTCCGGATCAGAAAGGTTAAAACCGGAGAGTTTATCAAAGGCGACAGCGGCCTCATCGCCGGTGACACCTGAAAGCTCCAGCCCATATTTGTCGGCCTGATATTCAAAATATCTGCTGACGCCATTGTTGACCGGCTGAATAATAAACCCGAAAATCGTGACGAAAAGGATTAAAAGCGGCAGGCCGGCAATATCTCCGAGCCCTGAGAAGCCGAGGCGGTGAGCATATTTGGTTATGAGACCGGGCAAAATTCTATCAATCAGATATCCTGCAATAAATATCATGATCAAAGCAATGAATAATCCATACCAGATATGATTTTTCAGGAAATGTTTCATTTCATGCCCCATGACGAATTTGAGCTCGGCGATGGAAAAATTTTTTATAATCGTATCGTATAGCACAATCCGCTTAGTTCCGAACAGGCCGGTGAAGTAGGCATTGATTTTATTGGATTGCTTGGACGCATCAACTTCAAAAATATCAGGGTTATGTATTCCCGCCTTTTCGGCGAGGGCAATCATCTCTTTTGCCACAGTCTGATCTTTGACGGGTTCAAATTTGTTAAAAAGAGGCGCGACAACGACGGGAACGATCAAGATGACGAATATCATAAAGGGTATGGCGCCTATGGCAAAGTAAAGCCACCATTTCTTAAAACGGTTAATTAACCAGTAAAGAATCCATAATACCGGCAGAACAAAGACGAATGTCACTGCCATAGATTTCAGATTTTCCCCAAACCAGGCGCCAAATGTCTGATTGGAAAATCCATATTTATGCTCGATGACGAAATTTCGATAATAATCAAAAGGAAAATCCAGCACAAAAAGGAACAGTAAAAGAAAAACAAAATATAGCAGGATTGCGAGGAATTCCTTCTTGGCGATTTCTTTTGCCCAGTTGCGAAATCTGGCCGAGGGTCCTGTATAGAGCGCCACTAAAAGGATGCCGACGGTGACAAAAAAATCAATAAAACGCCAGCGATTATTCAACTTGGAATAAGATATAAGCATTTCCTTCCTCTCAGGAGGAATCGGATAGACAAAATTGGAGACAACGGCGATTGTGTCAGCTACAGCTTTCTGGGATAAAGAATCGCCCTGAGCTTTGGAACTTTGGGAATCAATTAAAACCATAGATGAATCAGCCGCAAAATTGGTAAATCCGGCGATTGACGGAATAGCCGCCGAGAGTGAAATGATTAAGATCAGAAGAAACAGAAAATGCTTCACGCATTATCCTCCGGCAACAAAATGATTGATTAATAATACCCAATACCGACTTGAATGTCAATAAGAGGAAAACAATGTTTGAATGGGTCTTGACAACCTGTCAGAGTTTCATTATGATTCAACCATTCTATGGTTAGGCATTTACAACTCCCGTTAAATATATACATTTTGGCAATAAGTAGTTGGAGCAATTATGTTTAAGCGAATATTACCTAAAGAAACCAGTTTTTTCGATTTCTTTGAGCAACACAGCAAATTGTCGATTGCCGCCTGTAAAGAACTGAATGCTATCGCCCTAAACCCAGGAGAGCTGGCCACTCGAACCAGCCGCATCAAGGAGATCGAGCACGATGCCGATGATATCACGCATAAATGTATTAACGCGCTCCACAGGACTTTTATCACTCCGATAGATCGGGCTGATATTCATCGGCTGATTAAACGTCAGGACGATATTGTCGACTCAATAGATTCGGCCGCTTCGCGGATGGTGCTCTACGAGATTACCGACATAAAGTCAGAGTTTAAGCAGTTCACCGAGGCCTTACTCAAAGCCACGACCGCAATCGAAGAGGCTGTCCATAATCTTCGTGACCTGAAACATGGAGAAGCGGCCATCGAGAAGCGCCTTCGGGATATCTATGAAGCCGAAAATGTAAGTGATCAGATTTTGCGTTCCGCCCTGGCGCGGCTCTTTAAGGAAGAGAAAGAGGCTATTCTTGTTATCAAGTGGAAAGGAATTTTCGAGCGCCTCGAAAGGGCCAGCGACCGATGTGAAGAGGTGGGAAATATAATCGAAGGCATAGTCATCGAGGCTTCCTGACCGTGACACCTATAATGTATGTCGTCATAGGCGCCGTTGGGGTCGCGCTGGTCTTTGATGTCATCAATGGATTTCATGATGCGGCTAATTCGATTGCAACGGTTGTGTCAACTCGTGTGCTCAGTCCCCGGATTGCTGTCCTGTGGGCGGCTTTTTTTAATATTGTCGCCATGTTTATTTTTGCACCCCGGGTGGCTGATACCATTGCCAAGATTGTGAGAATCGACGGACATAATACTGTCTATGTCTATGTAGTGCTGGCCGGACTGATCGGAGCAATCATCTGGGATTTGATCACCTGGCGGTTGGGATTACCGACCAGTTCATCGCATGCCCTAATCGGAGGAGTGGCCGGGGCCGGTCTGGCGTACAACGGGCTGGGTGTCATTCGTTGGGATAACATCTGGAAAACGGTCCAATTCATTCCGCTGGCTCCGTTGATAGGTCTTGTCATCGGATTTATTATCATGATTATTGTTTACTGGATTTTCAGACGATGGAGGCCGAGCGATGTTGATAAGGTTTTCCGTAAAGGGCAGTTGTTCTCCGCGGCGCTTTATTCATTGGGGCATGGCGGCAATGACGCCCAGAAGACTATGGGAATTATCATGGCGCTTCTGATCGCCGGGGGACTAATGAAACCTGATACAAAATTGTCTGTGACGAATCTTGAGACAGTGTGGATCATACTTTCCTGCCATTTGGCGATGGGACTCGGCACTGCATACGGCGGCTGGAGAATTGTAAAGACAATGGGTATGAAAATAACCAAGCTTAAACCGGTGAGCGGTTTTTGCGCCGAAACCGCCGGCGCTGCCACGCTTTTTATGGCAACCCATCTGGGTGTCCCGGTATCGACAACGCACACGATTACAGGAGCAATTGTGGGTGTGGGGGCGACCACCAATTTTTCCGGTATAAAATGGGGTGTGGCCGGGAGAATCGTATGGGCATGGGTCTTCACCATGCCCGCCTCGGGATTGATATCTGTCTGCTGTTTCTACCTTATAAAGCTCTTCCATCCGGGATTTTAGGGGAATTTTCACTTTAGCATTTTTTCAAGATTGTTAGCCTTCTTCAAATATGACAAGAGCAAGGGTAATGTCTTTAGGGTTTAATTTGCCAAACCTATCAGGCCTTGCTTTGAAGAAG
>CAZCFT010000058.1:8478-16192 GCA_964498015.1 uncultured Ignavibacteriaceae bacterium | reverse complement strand
TTAGTTCTCGCATTTATCCCAATTTTTCCATTATAAAGACTAACCATATTGGCCCCGCTATTTCCGTTTGGTTCTTATTTAATTTCAAATATAATATGCATGAGGATTTTGATATATGAAAATTGCCTATATATTTATCCAGGGTCGCACACATCTTATTGGTACTTATGAGTATTTAAATTCAAGGGCAGAATCAGCGGCCAAATTGGGGCTTGACTTGCATTTCATAGTCTTGAATGATGATTTTGATAAAAAAATGGGCAAACTTCTGTTCGTCAAATTCAAGCTTAGAAACCCTGTCATACTTTTTTGGGCGCGAAATTTTAGAAAATATGGGTTGATTGAGAAGAGCGTGGATTTGACGCCTTATGATTATCTAATTGTACGATATTCACTCGCCGATAAGTCTGGTATTTCTTTTGCCAAGAAATACAAGGTGCTAACTGAGCACCACACCGACACCCTTTCGGAAATGAAAGAATATGTCGCCGAAAAGACATCCTTTTTGCGGAAAATATTTCGCCTTATGAAACTTCATGCGGAGAGAAAATATGCAGGGGAAATGTTGAGTAACTGTCGTGGGCTGATTGCCGTTACTGACGAGATCAGATGCAAGGGAATCTCAAGAATTCCAAAAGAAATTCCATCAATTACCATTTCAAATGGCGTCGAGTTGGCCAAAATAGCGATGACAGGATTTGTCCCCTTTGATGGCCGGACACTTAATATCGCTTGTGTTACAAGCATTCTCTTTCCATGGGGCGGCCTGGATCGTCTCTTGAAGTCGCTGGCCAAATATAACGGAAGCGTAAAAATAAATTTGCATGTTATCGGTCCCATTGACGAAAAGCTCTTCAATCAATATGGATATGAGCATGTCCGCTTTTATGGCGCCCAAAAAGGGAATTTGCTCGATGAAATAATGAAAAAAATGAATATTGCAGTAAGCGTTCTGGCCTTATTCAGGAAAAATATGGCTGAAGCCTCCGCCCTAAGAACCAGAGGATATTTGGCCAGAGGGCTCCCCTTTTTCCTCGCCTATGAAGACGCTGATCTTGCCCAGGTTCCGCACGATCGAAGGTTTTATCTCTCCTTCCCAAATGATGAATCTTTGCTTGATATTGATAAGATCATATCCTTTGCAGAGGATATGACGAAAAGAGGCTCCGAGATTTCCATTTATATGCGAGAATATGCCAGGAAATATGTTGATATATCGGCAAAAACCAGGCAATTGTGGGATTTTGTGGAAAGCATTGAAAATAATAGAGCCGATGGCCGATAATGCGGATTCTAATGCTTGTGAATTGGGGGGTGCGTTATCTTTTAGAAGACAGCGCTGAATGCCAGGCGCCCGATAAATATTTGGTTGGGCAGAAATATTGGTTCTTTAAGTACTGGCCGCCGAAGCATAAAGTCGATGTTATAGACTACACAAAATTCTTTCCCTTTTTTGCAGTTGAAAGGAAATTACTTAAAATCTATGTTCTCCAGGCCATCAAAGGCTTCGCAAAAATGAAGAAGTATGATTTAATAATTTCTCATGGAGCTCAAAGCGGGTTAGCGCTTTCATTCCTCCGGCAATTTTTCGGGAAAATTATCCCTCCTCACTTTATTATCGATGTCGGTTGTTTTAATGGCGGAAGGGAAAATTGGCTGGAGCTGATTCCCGTAAAATACTCGGCGCGGTCTCTTGCCGGAGTGATATATCACTCAAGCATTCAGGAAGATTATTATCGAAAAAACCTCCCTTTTCTGAAACGCAGATTTATTCCCTTTGGCGTGGACACTGACTTTTTCGCCCCGATGAATATTCCGAGTAAGGACTATGTTATCTCAATCGGATACGCAAAAAGAGATTATAAAACACTGCTTGAAGCTTGGGCTGAAATCGAAAACGATAAGCCAATGCTCAAAATTGTTGGGGTAAAGAAGCTCGATAATGTTAAGCATTTGCCTTCGCAGGTAGAGCTAATTGACAGAGTTCCGGTGCATGAATATAGAGACCTGATTGGCCGGTCGAAATTTGTTGTCTTGCCTCTCCCATATTTCAGATACGCTTATGGCCAGATGACATTGTTGCAGTCAATGGCGATGGGTAAGGCGGTCATTGTTACCAAGACGCCAAGCGCTGTTGATTATGTTTGCGACAAAGAGGATGCTCTATTTGTCGAGCCAGGAAATGCTCAAGATATGAAAAGCAAAATTGAATTGCTATTGCACAGCCACTCTCTGGCGGATTCCCTTGGGAAAAAGGCGCATTTGAAAATAATAAATAACTTCACGGAAGAAATGATGGCCCAAAAGATACATGGATTTGTGGTTGAGATCATGGAAAGCAGTAACGCAAATAGCCAATGAGCGGTTCTGATGCAATAATTGCGATATCCCTGATTCTTGCTGTGATAGCTTTAGGGTTATCGGGCCGTCTATGGAAATGGCTGCCGGTGATACTTCTCCCGGTTATATGGTATGTTCCTCGGCAGACAGCCCCGGGCGGCATCTTTGAAAACTTCCTGATTCTGCGCTGGCTGACGGTCATAATTATTCCAGCAATAGCCTTTGTGCAAGCGATAAAGAATTTCTTTCCAGGAAGAGGATTGAGAATCGGCGGTTTGTCAGTTCCGATAATAGCCTTCTTTCTGATTGCAACATATTCCGCCTTGGCCAATAATAGTCCCTTCCTGCAGGCTCTGGCAACCATTTTTCTGTATTTAAGGTACCCCTTATTATTTTTCGTTTTTATGACCATGGATTTACCCAAAAATATAGTAAGGGCATTCATCGCGACATTTTTAATTCTCATCATTTTACAAATTCCAGAATGTTTCTATCGCTATCTATTTTTGGGTATCGGATGGGATAATATTTCCTGGTCTCTTGGCCCATGGGGAGCCTTTGATCTGGGCGTCTATATGATTTATGCCACAGCCTTGCTTGCCGCATCGGCAATTATCAAAAAGTTTCGGATATATTATGTTCTGCTTTTTGGATGCTTCTTTACTCTGGCGACATTTGGCGAAATCAAGGCCTTTGTGGTTGCCGCTCCGCTTGTTGCTGGAGTCGTTATATTTTCTTCATTGAGACATGCGCCGAAAAGAAAAACAGCGGCGGCTGTTTCGATGTCCGCTATAATTCTGATTTTTTTCTTGTCAGTGTTCGCAGTCTGGAATAATATCTACTCTGACGGCATAAGCGCTTTGCCCGGTAATCCTCACGAATTGGATGATGGCTCACTGAAAAGGATAAGCGCCCTGACAACCACCTGGGAGTATATGAAAGATGATTGGCATAAGGTATTATTTGGATTAGGTCCGGGAAGCTCGCTTATGGGATCATTCTTTGGCGAGGGTGGTTCTATTTCAGAAATTCCTATCGCATATAAGAACCAGCTTGCCTCCATATTTGCCGATTCCGGCATTCTCGGGACGTCATCCTATTTTATAATGCTTATGATTCTATTTATTAAGACAAGAAAAGGCAATCGCCAGATAATCGAGCCGGAGATAAAAATCATATCATCAGCTATGAGCGGTATTTGGTTGTACTATGCGATTCTTGGACCCTTTTATGACCTTGTCTGGCGACATGATTCGCCGAATTTCATATTTTATTTCTTCTCAGCCATATTGTGTAGATACCTATATGTATCTAAAACCCGCCCTACTGAAGGTTATAGCAGATAAATAATTATGCCTTGCAATTTTTGCCACGGGAATGATATGATGACGCTTTTCGAAGTCGAAGAACGGATTACGGGCAGGAATACTGAATTCGCTGTATTAAAATGCAAAAATTGCGGATTGGCTTGCACCAGTCCTCAGCCGGTTAAAAGCGAATTGGCAGTTTACTATCCGGAGGAATCATACTATTCTTTTCAAACGACCGATTCCAGCGCTCTCAAAGAAAGACTGAAAGATATTTGTCTTGAGGAAATCGGCGGATACCCTCAGCCGGCAAAGAGAAATATTTTATTGAGGTTTGCACGGAAACTGATTACCCAGATGATGGCAAAGAATATCAGCGTGATCATTCCATATATTGAAAACGGCAGAATTTTGGATGTTGGGTGCGGTAGTGGAAGGTTTCTTAAGTGGCTGAAAGAACACGGGTGGGATGTGTACGGCGTCGAATTATCCGAGAAGGCGGCGCAAAATGCGGCCAAATCAGGGTTGAATGTCTTCTGCGGCGAGCTTCAAGATGCGGGATATTCCTCCGGCTCTTTTGATGCTATACTTATCAATCAGGTTTTGGAGCACGTGCATGATCCCATGGCAATACTGAGAGAAGCCAACCGTTTGCTGAAAAACGGAGGCAGGCTGATAGTTGGCGTCCCTAATATCGAATCGTACGAGAGCAGAATTTTCGGCGAGTATTGGAGTCCGCTTGATATTCCGCGCCATCTATATCATTTTTCTTTTCCTGTCTTGGCGGCAATGCTTGACATGACAGGATTTTACGTATCAAAGAGTGTGGGAAAGATGTTTTTCATTCCGCACTCCAACCGTCAGAGCCTGCGCTATCTTGCCGAAAAAGAGAGCAAATTGAAATTTCTGCATGCCCTCGCTTCGATATATTTATTGAAAATTCCCTATTATCTAATGCACCGTTCAAGGAATACTCTCGGTGAATTCATAACTATCTATGCCGACAAGAAACCGGAACAAAACCCAGACAATGAAAATACTAATAATTAATAAATTCCTGTATGCTCGCGGCGGCGATGCTATCAGCGCTTTGGCCACCGGAAAACTGCTGGAATCAAAAGGACACCAAGTAATTTTCTGGGGGATGAATCACCCCCTGACCCCCGAATATCCAAAGAAAAACTTGTTTGTTGATTATATTAATTATGATGCCAACGTCGGCCCCCTAATGAAATTGCGAATGGCCAGAAATATCCTGTACTCCTTTGAAGCGAAAAAGAAGATAAGGCGCCTAATTGAAGAGGAAAAGCCGGACATTGTGCACCTCCATAATTTTGCTCATCAAATTTCCCCTTCTATTCTTGACGTATTTGGAAAATATAATATCCCGGTCGTGATGACCATGCATGACTACAAACTGGTCTGCCCGGCCTACACGATGTCCCTGAACGGCAAACTGTGTGAGAAATGCAGGAACGGGGGATTTTATCATTGCCTGAGCAATAAATGCATCAAGAATTCGTATATAAAGAGTATGTTAAATAGTGCAGAGATGTATTTGCATCATAGAATATTACATATTTATGATAATATGGATCGATATATAGCGCCCAGCCAATTCATCCGAGATAAAATCAAGAACATGGGATTTAAGGGAGATATAATTTATCTGCCCAATTTCATAGATACTAATGATTTTACGCCTTCTTATGGATGGGAAGGAAATTCTATCGTATATTTGGGGAGATTGTCGACGGAAAAGGGATTGACTACATTGATTCAATCGATGAAAGGCGTGAGGAACTTCTCCCTGAATATTATCGGGGATGGGCCAATAAAGGATGAATTGGAGATGCAGGCGCGGACAGTATCTAACGGGAATATCCGTTTTCTGGGATATAAATCCGAACAAGAGTTGAAAGAGGAAATCAGGAGCTCGATGTTTGTCATTTTGCCGTCCGAATGCTATGAGAACTGCCCGCGATCTATCCTTGAGGCTTTTGCGATGGGAAAGCCGGTAATTGGAGCCGACATCGGCGGGATTCCGGAATTAGTGAAAGATAGGCGGAGCGGATATCTTTTCAAGTCCGGCGATGTTAATGATTTAAGAGACAAGATCACGATGCTTGCCCGGCGGCCGAACAAGATTATCGAAATGGGGAAAGCGGCGAGAGCCTCTGTAGAGCAATTGTATGGTGCACAGCAACATTATGAAAGGCTAATGGAAGTGTACAAATCAGCAAAGAAGGGCAAAGGTACAAAATAGGTCGCAATCTTTCCGAATTTGACGGAGGATTTCGACATTTACGCTTATGAACGGTTGTGTTATAGTCACATACAGGTGCAACGCCGCCTGCCATATGTGCAATATCTGGCAGAATCAGACCGGCAAAGATGAAGAGATTTCGCCGGACATCGTTGCCAAACTCCCCGCCGGGCTGGGACGCGTAAATCTTACCGGCGGCGAACCGTTTATGCGCGATGACATTGAGGAATTTGTTAGGGTATTGCAGAAAAAGGCGCGGCTGATTGAAATCAGCGCCAATGGATTTTACACTGACAAGATTATCAAGATTGCAGAAAAATATCCCAATAAGGTCATGTTTAGAATCAGCGTTGAGGGGCTTCCAGAACTGAATGACAAACTCCGCGGCGTTAAGAATGGTTTTGATCATGCTCTCAGAACCATTTTGGAATTGGGGAAAACGAAGGTCAAAGACTACGGGTTAAGCATAGTGATATGCGACAAAAATGCTTCTGACCTTCTCACGGTTTATGACCTCTGCTGTAGGCTCGGCATCGAGTTTGGAAATTCCACCATGCATAATTCGTGGTACTTCCATAAGTATGATAATGCAATTGGCGATATTAAGTTGGCGGTGGAAACGGAGAAAAGATTTATAACGGCGCTTCTGCAATCGAGGCGAAAAAGTCTGCGGATGCGGTCGAAAGATTGGCTCAGAGCATATTTTAATCGGAATATACTTAAGCATCTTGAGGGAAAAGGCAATATTATTGATTCCTGTTGCGCGGGGAAGGATCTATTTTTTCTTGACCCATTCGGTAATATACTTCCCTGCAACGGTTCCGAGGAACAATGGATAATGGGGAATCTAAAAGCACAGAGTTGGGATGAAATATGGGATGGAGATACAGCAAGAGCCATACGCGCCAGAGTGGCCCAATGCACTCGCGCCTGCGCCTTTATTGGCACCGCCCGATTTGATATGAGGCGTCACCCCCTGAAGCCAATCTCATGGGTTGTTGGCAATAAAATCAAATTGTACCTCGGCAAAGATATTGACTTAGATTAGAATATACTTATGCGGATAGCTGTCCTCGGTACAAGAGGATTTCCCAATATTCAGGGTGGCGTGGAAACCCATTGCCAGAACCTGTACCCTCGCCTTGTTGATTTGGGGTGCGAGGTTGTCGTCTTCACCAGAAGAAACTATGGCGACAAGAATCTCAATGATCACAAAGGCGTCAAACTTCACGCTCTACCATGCGTGAAGAATAAATACTTGGAGACCCCGCTCCATACATTTCTCGGAATCCTTTATTTACTGCGTCACCGACCGGATATAGTGCATTTTCAGGCTGTCGGTTCGGCGCTCTTGATTCCCATGGTGAAAGCAATGGGTTTGAGAGTTGTTTTTACCACGCATGGCTCCAATTACAGGCACCGGAAATGGGGAATTGTGAGCCGCATTGTCTTAAGAATGGCGGAATATTTGGGGGCGAAATTTGCCGACGAGATTATTTCGATATCCGCGACGATTGCCGGCGAGTTGGCAAAAAAATACAGAAGAAATTCAACTATAATACCGAATGGGATTGAAATTTCCTCGATATTGCAGACGGACGGTATTTTAAGGGAGCATGGCCTAATTCGCAGTAAATATGTACTATCGGTCGGTCGATTAACCCCGGACAAGGGGTTTCCGGATTTGATTGCGGCCTTTCAAATGGCGGATATTGACGGTTGGAAACTGGTTATCGTCGGTCAGGCGGATCATCCTGATAAATTTAGCCGCCGATATAATGTCTGCACCCATGAAATCATC
>CAZCFT010000058.1:0-8468 GCA_964498015.1 uncultured Ignavibacteriaceae bacterium | reverse complement strand
TGGCCAACCAATATGACAATGTTGTCTTGACCGGGTTTCTAAGCGGCCAGCCGCTAAAAGAAATTTATAGTCATGCGGGGCTG
This sequence comes from uncultured Ignavibacteriaceae bacterium, assembly GCA_964498015.1. Classification (GTDB taxonomy): domain Bacteria; phylum Zixibacteria; class MSB-5A5; order GN15; family PGXB01; genus CAWEZN01. Next base: position 8,385 of record CAZCFT010000058.1, on the reverse strand, counting down.
TTTGTAATGCCTTCATATTATGAAGGAATGCCGCTGGCATTCTTGGAAGCGCTCAGTTTCGGTCTCTCGTGTATCGGATCAGATATCCAAGCACATAGGGAAATGGGGTTGACCGATGATAGATATTTTGATCCGGGTGACATAGATACTCTCGCCAAAAAAATTAAATATTTTTCAGAGAAATCATTTACCGCGGACGAAAAGCGAGCTCAAATAGAAAACGTGGCGTCTAAATACAACGGGGATGAGATTGCAGGAAGAACACTGGAAGTCTATAAAGAAGTTGTCAAATAATCGGCTAAGGAATAGATTTCAATATTGGTAAGGACTTTCTTTCCCACCCTATCTTTTTCACCATCTCTGGCGCTGGCATAAGAGCTTATGATACAATAAAATAGAGGTAATGCCAGCCAACTCTCAGTCGGCATGAATCTTGATATGCTTTCATCGGGAAAGTGTAGATTGGAATAAATGGTAAGAAAGTTACAATTTCGCTCGACAGAACCCCAAGATAACATGGACGCTTCGTCTTCAAATAATGTTGAGCATTCGAGTGATAAATATAGCGCTCAGACTGACTTCTTTCAATTCGCCTCGCTTCTCCTAAGAAAGAGAATATTCATCGGAGGCATCGTCGCAGGAGTGATGTTCCTAATTGCCGCATATATTTTTCTTACTCCCAATATGTACCGCTCGACTGCAACCATACTGCCTTCGGGGCGACCTGATAAACTCTCCACCGTGAAAGAATTAGCCGGACTGGCGAATATAGGGGGTTCTGGCGAAGAAAATTCTTCCCAGCTTTTCCCGATCATTTTGAGCTCCAATCAGGTCAAGGATGCGCTTGTCGAAAAATCTTTTGCATTTGTCAACAAAGGGGAAGAACAAACAACTACTTTGGCCGAATATCTTGGCGAGGAAAACCCCGATTATCTCAAGGCGGCAATTGATGGAATCACCGATATTTCCGCCGACAAAAAGACGGGCGTGATTACGGTTTCTGTCGAGACAGAATATCCGGAATTATCACAACAAATATTGACTCAAATGTTGGCCGAATTGGAAAATTTTAATCTATACAAACGAAAGTCACAGGCGGCCAGTCGCGAGAGGTATCTGGCTCGGGAATTGATTACGAGAGAGCGGGAATTAAAAGAGTCCGAGACCGAGCTTGAGGATTTTCAGAGCGTCAATCGTGATTGGTATGGAAGTTCCGACCCGGAAATTTTGAGGACTCTGGCCGACCTGCAGAGAAACATCGAGATCAAATCAAAAGCATATATTTTTCTTAAGGAGCAATATGAAGTTGCCCGTCTTGATGTTCAAAAAGATATCCCGGTAGTGGCAATTCTGGATTCCCCATCTCTTCCTGTGACAAAATCAGGCCCATTTCGTATAAAGACAATTCTCATCTCCGGAGTAATATCGCTACTCATCGCAATACTGCTTGTCGCATTGTGGGATTTTGTCGGAAGAACGCGTCATGGCGCCAATAAGGAATCATTTGAGGCGTTGCGTCAGGACTTGAATAAAGCTTTTCCCGTCATTAACCGTCTGCTGGTCGAAAGCCCGGCCCTTGACGGGAATGCAGGTCGGTTTCTGAATGCCATGACAAAAGCGGAGAAAGAAAAAGTCGATATAGAGCGATAAGGCTCAATAAAAGGCATGTTCAAGCGGCAAGATGTCCTATTAATATCCTGACTCCGATTGCAATTAAGATAACCCCACCCAGTAACTCCATTCTCTTGCCGAATCGCACACCGAGGCCTCGGCCGAAAAACATTCCGATTGCCGTCATCATTGCCGCCACAATACCGATGGTTATGCTCGCATTCAATATCGCCATATTCAGCATGCTGATGCTAAGGCCGACTGCCAGCGCATCAATACTCGTGGCTATCGAAAGAAGCATCAGCGACCATTTGCGAGTTGGGTCGGCACGCTCAATGTTTTGTTCGCCCTTGCGGCGCGATTCCAAAATCATCTTTCCCCCGACAAACAGAAGCAATCCAAAGGCTACCCAGTGATCCCAATTTTGAATAAATCTCGCGACCTGATTTCCGGCGCACCAACCGATTATTGGCATCATAAACTGGAATAGTCCAAAATGAAAAGATAGACGGAAATACTGTCTGAAGGCCGGTTTCTCCAATCGAGAACCCACGGCGATAGCCACCGCGAAAGCATCCATCGCCAGCCCAAAAGCGATACCGATTATAGTGAGGAAATTCATGCGGGTTTCTTATGCAATGACTCTTGACGCCATCCAAAATTCCTATGGGGAAGACCCTGAGAAAGTCCATTTTCATCAAGGGGTTTGATAAATCCCGTCAGAGCCGGACCTTGACGGCAAACCCCTACGACTGCAAATGTACATTCAGTCGGGTTCACACCCCGTACAATTCGCCGTATTTTGCTTTCAGGTATTCCATTAGGGGCTTATGACTCAACTGCTTTCCAGTCACGACCTCAACCAGCTTGCCCGCCCGATACCGTTTGCCTTGCGAATGAATATTCTTGTTTAGCCATGATTTCAAGGCATCAAATTTTCCTATGGCAAACTGTTCGTCAAGGTCCCTAATTTCTTCTTTGGCTTTAGCGAAGAACTGCGCTGAATAGAGATTACCCAAAGTGTAAGTTGGAAAATATCCGATATACCCGGCCGACCAATGTACATCCTGCAGACATCCGTCAGCGTCATTTTTTGGCGTCATGCCGAAGAAATTTTTGAATTTTTCATTCCAGGCGCCGGGAATATCTTTGACTGCCAGATCCCCTTTTAAGAAGGCATATTCAATTTCAAAACGAAGAAGAATATGGAGATTATATGTCACCTCGTCCGCCTCAACCCGAATAAACGACGGGCGGACATCATTAATGGCGAAGTAGAAATCATCGAATTTTACACCGGTTAGCGCCTCTGGAAACATCTGTTGCGCGCGCGGGAAAAAGTATCTCCAAAATGGTTTGCTTCGTCCGACAAGATTTTCCCACATCCGTGATTGCGATTCATGAATGCCGAGAGAAACCGAATGCCCGCGCGGCATAGCGAAATGCTGGGGGTCAAGCCCTTGATCATAAATCCCATGTCCGGCCTCATGCAGTATCCCGAAGAACGCCTGCCCGAAATGATTCGGATTATAGCGGGTCGTGATTCTGGTGTCGCCTGGCCCAATGCCGCTACAGAATGGATGGGCGGTAATATCGAGTCTGCCGGCGCCGAAATCAAATCCGATCGCCGCCGCGCCTGATTGGCCAAACATCGCCTGACGGTCCACCGGGTATTCCCTTTCAAGTATGGAGACATTCGCCTTCCTTTTCGAATTCATAATGGCCGCCACCAGATCGACCAGTTCCTTTCTGAATTCGGCGAAGACTTTCCCCACATAATCACAGCTTGAACCGGGTTCATAATTATCAAGAAGGGCGTCGTAAGCTTCTTTTTTATAGCCAAGACAGTTGGCCAATTCGAGTTCCAGCTTGATTATTTTTTCCAGCCAAGGCAAGAATTTTGGAAAATCTGAATCCCGGCGCGCCTCCACCCAGATCCCCTGGGCCATCGAGGTCGTATGCGTAATTTCTTCGACCAGCTTCTGAGGAATCTTGACCGATTTATCATACTGGTATCTGATTTCATTAATATTGACTGCTGTATCTGAAAGGGGATCGCTCACCAGAGGCGATTTTTCCAATTCGCCCAATATTTCCCCGATTCTGGGATCGGTGAATTTCTTATGCGATAATCCGGCCAGATATGAAACCTGGTCGGCACGAGACGGGGCGCCGCCCCGGGGCATGTAGGTTCTCTCATCCCAGCCGAGAAGCGATTCGCAGGAACCGATTATGGCGATTTCCTTCATTTTTTCAGTTAGTTCTCTGTAGAGCTCATTATGATTGTTTGACATGACCGTCCTTTCTTATGGCCTCGTGATAATTTTGGCAAATATAATGAAATCTTAAGAAAAGGGAAATAGAGGGAAATTTTATCATAACTCTAAGCTATTAATTGATAATTATAAAATATGCTATTTAATTATATGCAAACAGCTTATAAAATTTGCGAAGAATGTGATGAAATAAATATTGACAAATGTCGATGTTGTATGTATAATACAACAAAAGAAAGGGGTCAAGATGGATGGGAACACATTTGGGCAACGGCTCAAGGAATTAAGGATGCAAAAAAGGTTGACATTGCGGGAATACTGCAGGCGCCTTGGGAAAAATGCCGGAAATGTGAGCAGAATTGAACGCGGATTAAGCCAGGCTCCGAAAGATGAGGAAATTGTCAAAGAATATGGGCAAGCGCTTGGCTTATTAGACAATTCTGAAGAAATGAAGGACTTGCTCCATTTAGCGGCTATCGAATCACGACAAATACCTACTGCTTTGATGGAAGACAAGGACATAGTGGCCAGTTTACCATTATTTTTTAGAACTGTCACTGGTTCCAAATTGGAAAGAGACAAATTGATTAAATTTCTTGAAGACCTCCGAAAGACATGATGCATGAATTACAAGGCGCCTTTTCTTCGCTACGATAGAATCAGGCCAGTTGCAGAGGAATTTTTGGTGAAATATCACCCGAAAATGACTGTCCCCCTTCCCATTGAAGAAATCATAGAATTTGATCTCAAAATTGATATTGTACCATTTCCAAATCTTCAGAAGGATTATAGTGTGGAAGGCTGGCTTTCAAACGATATGAAAACTATCTACGTTGATGAGGGGGTTATGGACAAATTTGAGAATAGATATCGTTTTACATTAGCGCATGAATTGGGACATAGAATTCTTCATGAAGATTTTTATAGTCAGACATCATTTAATAATGTTGCCGAGTGGATATCAGTCCAAGATTCAATTGATTCAGATCAATATTCTTGGTTTGAAACGCAGGCTTATGATTTCGCGGGCCTTATTCTTGTACCTCCTTCCTTTCTACTCCAAGAATATGCCCAGGCCATCGCTATGCTTGAATCACAGAGTTATCAATTTAAAAAAGCAAATTTTGAAATGATCAATGGATATATCAGCAAGGTTATTGCAAAAGTATTTGCGGTTTCCGAAGACGTTGCACTCAGGAGAATTAGGAAAGATGATTTAACTCCTAATGCTATCTGACGTGAATTATGTCGCTTGCGATATGAATCTTCTCCCTACATCCTTGCCACGCCCATAAACACTGCGTGGAGAGAAACTACCAGAACAATAAATAATGTTCGGGCATGATTCCCCGACAGACCGGGTAAATAATATTGCATTGAACCATTCCGACATGGGCTTATACAGTCCCCGCAGAGCGTGCAGGAGATGCCCGGTCTGCGCTTTGCTATATTGATATCATTTAAGGCATCATACCGGCAGGCGACATGACAGATAGTGCAATCGGTGCAAGTGGAATTACTAATCTTGATTCGAAAAGGAGAAATTTTCCCCAGCCAATTGGCCAGAGGCCCTATCGGGCAAAATGTAACACAATGGGTCATCACGCCTGCACTATGCGACCAAAATATCATTATTCCCACGCCGATAAGCCCGAAACTTAAAGCGGCAATTCCGGCGGCGAAGGCAGAAACCCCTGTTGCGCGCAGAAGTATAGCTGTCCCGATAACCAGCGCCAAAATAGCGATTCGCACCGGCTGTCGCCATGACGGCATCTTCGCCGGCTTCTTTCGCCGGCGCGAGGCAATATCATCCCAAGCGCCGACATAGCAGAGATGACTGCACCAGGCCGGCCCGACTATTGCTACTGTTGCAATAAATAAAATTGGCATGAAATAACTCCCGCCCCGAAAAATCGGCCCTGCCACGATGAGCGCCGGAATCGGAAGATGTAATTTGCCGGTCATCAGAAATTTATCAATACCAAGAACTCCGATAATTAATTGGGCAAAGAAGACTATCGAAAATACCGCCCAGATACGATGCCTCCAGAGAGCTGATTGACCTGCATCCTGCATCTTCTCCGAAATAAATCCTGCATATATCGAAAGGATAAAAATCTCCAGCCATCCGCCGTTAGGGAGAAACCGCTCGAGCAGAATCATGGGAGGATGCACCTTCAATTGCACAATGGTAAGAATTAATGCAGTGAGAGCAAAGGCCGCAAGACTTGGCATCGACTTAGTGGTTGAGCCCTGAAATAAACTGCGCAATCGTTTAGCCTCGAAGATAAACGCCGAACCTACGGTAAAGAGAGCCACAGTTCCCATAATAACAGCCAGACGGGTCCATGATTCCCCGGAAACCTGGCGCAACTGTATCATCTGAACGCCGGTTGTTGACCAGACAAGTCCGCCTATAATCAGCAATCCCTGAAACACTCGAATAGCCCACACTCGGCGAATAAATAGTATGAACGGTACAATGAGACTCAATAACAATAATCCGCTATTGCCGCTTCTCAAAAAGTGGGCGGCAATAAGAAGGGCGGAGACAATCGGCGGGAGAAGATATAAGAAATTCATATTATCATGTATGAATATTGTAGGGGTTTAATTCATTAAACCCCCATCCCGTCATTTTGTCAACCCCGTATCAGCGTCAATAGTATCTTTGAACGTTTCTCCGAATGCACCGCATGGGGAATCTCTGCCGGCATGATAACTGTCTCGCCGCATTTTGTCATAACAGGTTTACCGCCGATAGTCAGCTCAGTTTCGCCATCCAGAACCTGCACCATGGCATCGTATGGGGCGGAGTGTTCGCTTAGCCCCTGGCCGGCATCAAAGGCAAACAGGGTCACAGTCCCGGCCTTGCTCTGAACCAAAGTCCGGCTTACAATCGATCCCGCTACATATTCAAGCAACCCATCAAGCCGATGGGGCTCGGCCGGGGTTAATCGTGCGTTATCTTTCTTAATGTTTTCACTCATTTGGTCTCCATCAAAATAATATTATTCCGACCTGAAATAGGTCTTCACTAATTCGCCTTCCGATATTGTCCATGCGCGATATCCTTTCCCTTTCGCCGTGTCGATAAGAGGCGCCGGAAAGAATGGCGTAATCAATTCATAAATCTCATCGGCCTTCAATTCTTTCAAATCCTTGATGACATAGCTCAGGGGATGTTCTCCCGCCTCCAAAATCGGACGGGCATCCAGCGATTTTGCTATTTTTGACAAATCCACCCATTCCGGTTTACCCGATCCCCCCGCTGATTCTCCTTCTGTAAACATCCCTTCAGCCTGTCCGGCCGCCGCACGAAGAGTATTAATCAGAGTCCCCAGAGGAATATTTCCAATCTGCGCCACCTGTCTTAATGTCGCAATCTTGGAGATTGTTTTTTTTAATATCGGGTTGCGCAGTTTGGCAAACGCAGGCGACAAATCTATTAAAACGGCCTCCAACTGCGGATAATTGTCCAACAGGAGGCCGATCTTTGTATCCGGAGTGATATCCATTGCCGCTCTCATGTCTTTCATGATTTCACGCTCTCTTTTTCATAATTAAGAAGACGCCTTTCGCCTTCCAGTCTGCGCTTTTCGGTCAGGTCTTGACTCACTTCAAGCGTACCGAGATAAGCGCCCTCGGGACTGCGTAAAGCATAGTATTCAATGCTTATAAACCGCCCGTGAATGTTGATATGAAATGAAGCGACGTCCTGTCTTCCCGCACGGAAGTCATCTATGATTTTTTGCACTATATGAACACTCGACGGCGGATGGCAAAGCTGTACTTTCCGCCCGAGTATGGCTCGATTTCGCTCAAAAATCCGTTCTTTCCCCTGTGTGAAAAATCGTACCGTATCCTCGCTGTCAACAAAGGTCAGGTCAAACGGTATAGTATTCAATATTGCCGTTATTTCTGATGCAGTCATGCTTCCACTGGGAAGTTGAATTCTGTCTTGCTCTATAGCTTTCTTCTCTTCAACCCGCGCCCCCGCCGGCGCCCATTTGGTTTGAGGGTCATATAAACAGAATCCAATCTCCAGACTCTGATCATATATTTTGAACCACTCGTCATCGGTTAAAGTATCCAGACACATCGGAAAAAGAATCTGCTCTTCCTTGTAAATCATATCATCAACCGCCGTTGATGCCGGCCTAAGCGCCAGATCAGCTACGATGTCAGCCTCGCCGGCGGTGATTGATGATGTCTCTTTTAAGGCCTCAATAGCCCCTTTCAGCAATGTGCGGCTTTCATCATGTTTCCCCCACATAACGGTCGGCGGACCCGTGACGCCATGCTTTTCGAGGAATGGAAAAAGGAGATTCTCTTTGCGCCTATAATGTTTATCGACGTCCATTAAGGCATGAAAATGCTTTCGAATTTCAATCATCTGTTTGGAAGCGTCATCATTTTCATTCATCCCTTTCAGTTCGTCATACAGCGCTATTATAGAACTAATCTCCCAGCCGAGGGCCTTATTCTCCTGCTGGAA
>CAZCFT010000057.1:0-16274 GCA_964498015.1 uncultured Ignavibacteriaceae bacterium | reverse complement strand
TTTGAGGCGATCATAGTGAATACGCCCTTATCTGGAGCGAAACTTAAGGTTGAGGAAATTCCGGCCGGCGGTATTTGCCGTGCCTGTAAGACAGCCTTTGAAGTGACGGAATTTATTTTTGTCTGCCCGCATTGCTTTTCAGGGGATTTGGAAATCAACCAAGGTCAGGAATTGGATATTGCATACTTGGAGACGGAATAAATATATATGCCGCAACTTGGAAATATTTTCTATTGGGGTTTGAATAATCAAACCTTTGCTTTCGACAATGAAACTTGATATTCGTATATTTGTGTAATGACGCAAAAAATCGAAATAGAGAAAAAGATTCTCTCCGAAAATGACCGTCTTGCCGCAGGAATAAGACGCCTTCTTAAAGACAAGAAAATTGTATCTCTGAATCTTGTCAGTTCTCCCGGCTCCGGGAAAACGACTCTTTTAGAAAAAACACTTGTGGCGCTGAAGAATGAAATCAAAATGGCCCTGATCGCCGGGGACGTGCAGACCGAAAACGACGCCAACCGCTTGATAAGGGCCGGGGGTAAGATTGTCCTTCCGATTGTAACCGGAGGAGCCTGCCATCTGGATGCCAAAATGATAAACGAAGCCCTCGGCAAAATGAATCTTGACGGAGTACAACTACTTTTCATAGAGAATGTGGGAAATCTGGTTTGCCCGTCAAGTTATGATCTGGGCGAAGACATGAAAGTGACGGTCATAAGTACTACCGAGGGGGACGATAAACCGCTCAAGTATCCGGCGATGTTTCGACGATCGTCCGTGATGGTGATAAACAAGACTGATTTATTGGGTTATTCGGATTTTGATATGGCGCTCGTGAAAAATAATGCGCTTCAAATAAATGGAAACCTCAAAATATTTGAATTATCATGCAGAACTGGAATAGGGCTGGAAGTTTGGTACAATTGGCTGAAATCTCTGGTTTAGAGGATTTTTTGTCGGAAATCCGGAGGCGCCCCAAATTATTCTCATAATACACTCGACGGAGAACTGACAAATGAGCGCTTTTAAAATGTCCGATAGTGTCTATTGGGTCGGCGTCAAGGACCCTGGCCTATGCAAATTTGATATCATCATGGACTTGAAGCATGGTACAACCTATAACTCATACCTTGTGATAGGCGAGAAAATCGCTCTTATTGATACGGTCAAGAGAGGGTTTACCGATCTGTTCTTGGATAATATCCGGGGAATTACGCCGCTCAATAAAATTGATTACGTGATTATCAATCACACTGAACCCGACCACAGCGGCGCTTTTGCGGCCGTTTTGAAAGAGAATCCAAGAGCCGAAATTATCAGTTCAGCTTCGGCGGTTCCGTTTGTCAGGAACATCATAAATGCAGATATCCCCATAAGGGGCGTCAAAGATAATGAAACCATTGACCTCGGCGGGAAGAAGCTGATATTCAAGATAATGCCTTACATGCACTGGCCTGATACGATGATGGAATTTCTATCCGAGAATGGAATTCTTTTCTCCTGTGACGGTTTTGCGGCGCATCTCTGCGGAGCTTCGCTTTATTCTGATAAAGTCGAAGAAGATTATTTGCACGAATTTCATTACTATTGGGATGCCATCATGCGTCCATTCAGCGGTTATATTCGCCGCAACCTGCCCAAATTGGATTCGCTGGATATTCAAATGATTGCGCCATCGCACGGTCCCATTATCCGAAAGGATACTCGCTCCTATATTGATAAATATAAAGAATGGACGGCGGACAAAAGCGACAGAGAAAACCTTATCACCATCATTTATGCCTCAAATTATGAAAACACGAAAATGCTGGCCGAGCGAATCGGGCAATTCATCATTCAAAATGGGTTCAATCTCTCTCTCATAGACGCCGCTGATTGCAAGCATGAAGAAGTAAAAGACAGCATTGAGTCAAGTAAGGCAGTATTGATCGGCACACCGACTTTCAATGGCGATGCCGTCAAGCCAATCTGGGATATCATGAATCTGATCGCGACAGTCGGAAGTCTCGGCAAGAAAGCGGCCGTATTTGGTTCTTATGGCTGGGGCGGTGAGGGGACCAAACTGGTGGCCGAGCGGCTGGCAGGTTTAAGGCTGAAGGTCTTTGAAGAAATCTATCGGGCGCGTCTTATTCCTTCCGATGTGGAATTACAGTCGCTTGATGAGTACTGTGCAAGGCTGATAAACTTTCTTAAATCCTGATTGAGTTTTTTTAAGCCGTAATCAGTATTATGCTACATCCCCCCGCCTAAATCCTGCTTGGGACACAACATTGGCTTTAAATATATCCGCTAAACCGGCATGACCTTCTGCCGATTTAATCTGATAAGTCCATCTATTGATGAAAGTTGGATGTAGCGCTGGAGCCTATGCAGAATCTTGGGTCGTCGGAGGTCGCTTGAAAGTTTGGCGACGGATTTTGAATAAACATGAATGAAGGGCGTATAATATCAAAGGAAATCTGAGACTATTATGCTACCGTAAACTTCAGTTTGCTCAAGTAAGGGATCATAAGACCAATGCCCAAAAATCTCGGATTCAATCGCCTGAAAATCGGAGAATTGCCGGATATCAAGATTGTCTCACTTTCGGAACTTTGTTTTCATGAGGATCCGGATGAGGAGCGGCTATTGAATCTTGTCAACCGCCTCGGCGCTGAAGGGGCGCTGAAAAATCCGCCTATTGTTACTGATCCCGGCTCAGGTAAGCGGCTTGTTATCCTTGACGGCGCCAATCGTGTCTCTGCCCTCATAAAACTTGGTTACCGGCATATCCCGGCGCAAGTAGTAGCTCTGGACGACCCTTTGTTGACTGTTCGATGCTGGCATCATGCCGTTGAAAAACTGGGGAAAGAATATTTCATGGAGAAGCTGTCTGCGATGGCCGATGTCAAAATAGTTGAAGGTTTTCCTGTTTCTAACAATGATGGCAACGATGGTCAGGAACCGGCAGGTTCCAATCCGGGGAGTGCAGACAGACATGATGGGTATATTTGCTCTTTGACCTTTGAGGATGACACTGCCGTTTCAGTTTTTAACGGCGGCAGGCTACTGGAGCAGGTTGAGAAATTGTGCGGGATTACGGATCTGTATCTTCACACTTCGTATTCGGACCGCGTGAGCTATACAAAATTGGCTTCACTCAAGCATAATTATCCTGATTTCAGGACTCTTCTGACCTTTCGACCGTTCAACAAGCATGAACTGTTAGAAGTTGTCCTGTCCGGGAAAAAACTGCCGGCCGGTATAACCCGCGTGCTTCTTCCCAAAAGAGCCCTGGGGCTAAATATCAGCCTGGAACTCCTTAAATCGTCGCTTACGCTTGAGGAAAAAAATCACCGGTTGGCCGAGATTATCGATGAATTGGTTGCTAATAAGTCGATTCGTTTCTATCAAGAACCGACTTTTGTATTCGATGAATGAAAATAGAATATAAAAACAGTTACATTTGTAGGGAGTATTTTATGGAGAAGATGAAGGTCTTGTTGACTGAGGATGAAATACCTCGCGCATGGTATAATATCCAACCTGACTTACCCCATCCTCTGGCGCCGCCGTTGCATCCGGGGACTCTGAAACCAATCGGTCCGGACGATTTGGCGCCTCTCTTTCCGATGGGACTAATTATGCAGGAAGTCAGCCAGGATCGTTGGATAGAGATTCCCGATGAGGTAATGGACATCTATAAGCTGTGGCGTCCCACTCCGCTTCATCGGGCTAGACGGCTCGAAAAAGCGCTTCGGACTCCGGCCAAAATATACTTCAAGAACGAATCCCTCAGCCCTGCCGGAAGTCATAAACCCAACACAGCTGTGCCACAGGCATATTATAATAAGAAAGAGGGAGTGAAAAGACTGACCACCGAAACTGGCGCCGGGCAGTGGGGAAGCGCTTTGTCATTTGCCTGCAAATTGTTTGGGCTTGATTGCACTGTTTATATGGTCAAAGTCAGCTATAATCAGAAGCCCTACCGGCGAATCCTTATGGAAACCTGGGGCGCCAAGGTGCATCCGAGCCCGTCAAGTCTTACCGATTCCGGGAAAAAAGTACTATCAGAGCGCCCGGATTCTCCCGGGAGCCTCGGAATTGCTATCAGCGAGGCCGTTGAGGATGCCGCCAAGCACAACGACGCCAAATACTCGCTTGGCTCGGTTCTCAATCATGTCCTGATGCATCAGACTATTATCGGCTTGGAGACGCAAAAGCAATTCGAAAAAATCGGCGAATATCCGGATGTACTTATCGGATGCGTAGGCGGCGGGAGTAATTTCTCGGGGTTTGTATTTCCTTTTGCGAAAGAGAAGATAAAAAACGGCAAGAAAATTCGTTTCTTAGCGGTCGAACCGACGGCCTGTCCCTCTTTGACCAAAGGGTTGTATCATTATGATTTTGGCGATACGGTCGGACTGACGCCATTAATCAAGATGCATACGCTCGGACATTCTTTTGTTCCGGCTCCAATTCACGCCGGGGGATTGAGATATCATGGCGACGCCCCCCTTCTGTGCCTTCTTTATGATGCCGGTATCATCGAGGCGGTCGCTGTTCGGCAGAAAGATGTCTTTGCGGCGGCGGTGCAATTTGCGCATACGGAAGGCATACTGCCGGCGCCGGAAAGCGCTCATGCTATAAAAGCCGCCATCGATGAGGCAATCAGGTGCAGAGAGAGCGGCGAAAAGAAAGTAATCGCCTTTGCGCTGAGCGGTCATGGGTATTTTGATCTTTCGGCTTATGAGCAATATTTGACCGGCGAAATGGCGGATTCGGAATTCACGGCGCAGGATTCCAAAGGGATTTTGGCCGGCCTGCCCAAAGCGCCCGCCTGAGCCGAAAAGACAAAACAATTCTTAAAAGAGATTTCTAACTTATCTGCCAGTGAGCAGGAATTTTAGGACGCGAGCCTCCGCCGGATGAAGGCGGAGGCTCGTACTATATTTGTCGTATGAATATAATCTTTAAATTCAATCTGCAGGCCAGCCTTTTCATTTCAAGTATTTTGGGAGATCTATGTCCTTGTAAATCAGCGCTCCCCCCTGGCCGCAGACATATATTCTGTTCCCGACCAGTCTGATTTTCGTCAATTGCTGTGGAGCGCCGCTTGCCTCGGGAATCCAATTCCTACCGCAGTCATCCGTGTATAGAACCATTCCATCGGACCCGATCGCGTATGCCATTTTTTCATCGAGCATCAATAGATCAAAAAGATGAATATTTTCCGGCAGCACGTAAAGAGGTTTCCATGTTTTTCCACCATCGCCGGAGGAAGCCACATAACCGCCCATTCCGATCATAAGACCGGCCTTTCCTCTAATACAAACAGCATTTGGCGATTCCCCGGACGGGGCGGCCACAGTATCCCAATGTACGCCCGTATCCCGCGATATGTAAATTTTGCCCTGCCCCTTAATTGTTACTACACCGTCGGGAGCAATATCAATTGAAGACAACATAATGCCTCCAATTGGTATGGAATCCCAGGTATGGCCGCCATCTGAGGTCTTGAAGGCAACGCCGACAGAGGTAATGCGGCTATTTGAATTAATCCCGACCAGAAAGCCGGTGAGCGAATCCTTAAAGGCGACATCATACAGCCAGAGGCTGGTATCGAAATTCAAACTGGTCCATTTCTGCCCGAAATCTTCGGAGTAAGAAAATGTCCCGCGACTTCCACAAATAAAACCCCGCTGACAACCCTTGAAGAAGTATATGTCCTGAAGTACCGTGCCAGGCATGGAATCAATTACCCAGCGATTTCTTTCGCTGGAATATCGGAAAAAGAAGCCGTTTGGATTGCCGGAGACGATAAATTCATGGCTCTGGTCACAGATAGAAAAGCCATTGAAATTATCCTGCCTTCCGGTCGGAATAACATGCCAATCACTGCCAGGCGCCGCACCGCAAGAAGCGCTCATGATGGACAAAGCAACGATGGATAGCTTGAAAATTTTTCTCATGATCGTGTCACCTCTATAATCATTTGAAATGCAGTGTTTTTTATAATATGTTAATTTAATTTAATGTTTTTTGAGATATTGTCAAATTGAATAGCCGCGATAAAATATTGGAACTGATTTCGGTCACAGCCTCAAATAGGGCTGGCATAAATGTGTTTCGCAATCTTGATTTTACCTTGTGCTCCGGCGAGGCCGCCATAATTATCGGCCCGACGGCCACAGGGAAAACGACTCTGGCCGAGTTAATAGTGGGAGCCATGAAGCCGGAATCCGGCACGGTAATGGGTTTCGGAAAAAGGTTAGATCCCAAGAATGAAAGTCATATAACAGAAATTCGGCGCAAGATCGGCGGCGTCGGCGGCATATTTGATATCATTCCAGATTTAACCGTCTCCGAAAATATCCTTTATCCGCTTATTCTACGGGGCGAGCCCCAAAAAGAGCAAAAAGCGAAGCTTGCTCAAAATTTAGCACAATACAATCTTTTGAGCCGAAAGCGGGATAAAGCCATGAAACTTACTCGAGGAGAAAAAGTCATGGCTATGTTTGCAAGGGCGGTCATCGCTGACCAGCCGTTGTTGATTATTGACGAACCACTTGACCGACTCGACAAACCAATGTCCGAAAATATAATCTCCCTCTTAAAGAGGTTATCTGTTGCGGGGCATACCCTTTTGATTTTGACGAATGGGCAAATTGATATCGAAATTTCGGGCGCCAAAAGATATCAGATTAAGGATGGCAGACTGCAATGAGCCGATTTTTCTTTCTGTTAAGGCGGCCTCTCAGGGATATCGGTCGCCGGCCTCTGGCGGCAATAGGCTCATTTCTTTCCTTACTGCTTCTTTTCCTTTTGTTTGATATTGTCTGGATATCATCGTTGAGTTCTCAGAAATATTATAATCGACTTATATCAGGGATTGATATCGAGATTTTCGTGAATGATAACCTCCCTGATTCTGTCTTGGAAACTATGCGGCAGTCGATTTCGGCATTCGAGGGAGTGGAGAAGGTGAATCTCATCTCTAAGGATGATGCTTATCTTATGCTCAATGACTTGATGGGCGCCGATCTTCTGAACGGATTAGACAGTAACCCATTGCCCCGGTCGCTTATTCTAACCTTTCGCGATAATTTTCTCAGCGCTGCCATTCTTGAAAATTATCGGAGCCGCCTGCTCGAATATGATGGAGTTTCCAATATCTTCTATGCCAGGGATTGGTTGGAGCGGGCTGAATATGCCAAATCAATGATATCTAAATTTGTGCTTTTTCTGGGAATAGTCATCTTTTTGGCTGTCCTGCTAAATTCCATCCATGCCGTCAGATTATCAGCGGCCGCCAATCAACATGAAATTGTCCAACTAAGGCTTCTCGGCGCCGGCGGAGGATTTCTATCATTTCCATTTGTCTTTGAGGGTTTGCTATATTCGCTTATAGCATCACTTGCCGGATGGGGGCTTCTATTCTATGGCGCAGATTATTTTGCCTTCAAGAATATTGAAATTGTTTTCCCCGCAAGCCTTGAGATATTTTATTTTTGCCTGCTGGCATCGTTAATGGGCCTTTTCGGCGGGTATCTCGGCTCAAGGCGCTTCCTGTCCGTCAATAGCCGGATTTTCTAATGAAGATGATTTTCCGCTTAATTGAAATATCTTTTGTCGTCGTAATAGGAATTTTGTCTCTGCCTGTATCTGTTTTGTCACAAGGTGGTGATATTATTAAGCAAAAGGCCGAGCTCGAGGAAGTGAAAAAAGATATTGTGGAATGCCAGCAAAACCTCGATTCTCTGATGGGACTCGAAAAAAAGACGCTTAAAGAGATTTCAGATTATGAGCAGAGAACATCCGTGAATGAAACTGTGCTTCGCCGACTCAACAACCAACTTACAGGTATTAGGGGAAATATCAAGAACTCCAAAGAAAAATTGGAAAATTCACAGGCGAGTCTCATATCATCGCAATCGAGATTCGAAGGGAACTTAAAATATTATTATGTCGGTTCAAGATGGGATGTTACCGAACAGGAGGATGAAATAAGAAGGGAGAAGGATGCTCTCCGCCGCATACTTTATCTTCGTGCGTTGGCCATTTATGACAAAAAGCAACTCTCGAGAGCCTCGGAATTTTTGAAGTCGGCTGAAAAAGATTATTCGGTATTGCTTGATAAAGAAAAGACTGTCGGCGATGCCCAGAAAAAAAGGAAAAGCGAGTACATATTAACTTCGACTCAGAAAGAGAAAAGGGAGAAGGAATTATCCCGCCTGAGACGCAAGAAAGAAAATGAAGCCGAGCGCCTTGCCTCTCTCTCGGAAGCCGCACGCCAGATGGAAGAACTCATTGCCAAGTTGGAAATAGCCCGTCAGGAAAGGGAGAGGTCAGCATCAAGAACAGATTTCAGCTATAACACCGGGAATTTCATATCTTATAAAGGCGCCCTTCCTGCTCCTCTGGTCGGGAGAATTACGAAAGGTTTTGGATGGAGCATTGACAATATAACCAAGCTTAAGTCATTTTCTCCGGGGATCGAGATTACCGGAGAGCCCAAATCCATTATAAGAACCGTTGCCGATGGTGTCGTAGCCTATATGGGGAGTCTGCGCGGCTATGGAATCTTCATAATTGTCGAACATGAAGATGGTTACTTTTCGACCTATGCCGGTATTGACAAACCTCTGGTAGATAAGGGTGAAATTTTGTCAAATGACGAAAAACTTGGCGTATCAGGCTCTGGAATTGTTAAATTTGAATTACGGCGAGGCAAAGAACCCCTCGATCCGGTGGAGTGGTTAAAAATTGATAACCTTAAATAATATACCCGGGCAGACAATAGTTGCCCGAAACCTTCTTAATTCCTTCAACCGCGGCCGACTGGCTTCGACCTATCTGTTTTATGGCTCTGACGGCCAGGGAAAATGGGCAACTGCCATTGCTTTTGCCGCTTTGGTCAATTGCGAAAACCCGTTAAGAGATAAGTCGGGCCGGGTTCTGGGTTCCTGTAGAGAATGCCGCAATTGCCGCCAGATCGCAAATCTCAGCTTTTCTGATCTGTACTTTGCTCTTCCTCTTCCCCCGTACAAAAACGAGAAGGAATTCAATGCCCAGTATTTGGAGTATCTCGATCAGAAACGAACTGAGCCTTATCGGATAATTTCATCGGCTCGTCAGCAGACTATTCCTGTTGAAATGGCTTATGAGATTAGAAAGAAAATCAGCATTAAGCACGAACCAGGGATAAAGAGAATAATTTTATTTTATCAAATGGAAAAAATGCTTCCGGCCTCTGCTGATGCGCTGTTGAAAATGATTGAGGAGCCGCCGCCGGAGACCATAATCATTATGACAGCCGTTGACCCTGACGATCTTCTTCCAACTATCAAATCGCGCGCCCAGAGAGTCCGTTTTCTTCCTCTGCCCGCCGAGGAAATCACCCGATATCTTGCCGAGCGGCGAGATATTGGGCAGGAAAAAGCGTCTCTTGCGGCTCATCTCGCGGATGGCTCATTGGGGCACGCTCTGAGTTTTATAGATGATGAGAATGATTCTTCCCATCGCCAGACATCCTTCCTGCTGTTTAAGAATATTCTAACTAAAGATTCTCCTTCGGCCATCGCCGCGCTAAGCGAACTGGTTAACCCCAATGACCGTGGAGAATCGGAACAGATTATACAGCGCTGGCAGTCCTTTCTGAGCGATATTATCCGCATCAAGCATGGGGAGAGACTTACGGATATAATAAACCTTGATTTGGCCCGAGAGCTTGAAACCATTTCGGCTCGAATCAATTCCCCCGCTGACTTTGCGGGCATTCTGGATAATCTGAAGAAGATGACCCTCTCATTGAGAAGAAATATTCATATCCGGACTGGTATGTCGGCTCTGGCATTGAGACTGCGAAGATATGTTAATCAAACTCCTTGACAGATTTTGTCCATTTTGTAACTTGTTCTCTTTAAGGAGATAAAATGCCCGATTTATATATGATTGAGTTTAAGAGTGGAAGGAAAGATTATTTTTACAATACTTTCTATCACTCATTGAAGATAGGCGATTTTGTTATTGTCCAGGCCGATCGCGGCGAAGATATGGGGTGGCTGGATAAGAAGGTCCTGAAGGATTTGGATTTTTCCGATACCGAGAAACCTCATTCCATACTCCGCCCCGCCAGCGAGGAAGACAAGCGGCGGCTTGAACAGAACAGAATTGATGAAGAAGAGGCCTGGGGGAATGCGCTTCCTTTAATCGGAAATCATAAACTGGAAATGAAGTTGATAGATATTGAATATCAATTTGATCGAAATAAATTGACCTTTTATTTCACTGCCGAGCGTCGAGTCGATTTCCGCGCTCTGGTCAGGGATCTCGCCGCCGAATTCAAAACCAGAATTGAGTTGAGGCAAATAGGGGTGCGGGATGAGGCCAAGAGAATCGGGGGATTTGGCATCTGCGGACTGCGGCAGTGCTGTACAAGTTACCTGAAAAATTTTGACCCTATTTCTACCAACGATGCCAGAATTCAAGGGCTTTCGCTCAACCCTTCCAAGATATCGGGGAATTGTGGGAGGCTTCTTTGCTGCCTGAAGTATGAGACAGTACATTATTCCGAAACCAAAAGAAAATATCCTGAGGTAGGAGAAAAATATGCGACTCCGCAGGGTGAGGGTCTGGTTGACCGGATAAATGTTTTTGAGGATTTTATGATGGTCAAACTTGCCAGCGGGGAGGAAGTCAAGATTTTTGGGCGCGATCTAAGACAAAAAGAACGCAAGCAGACTTCATTTTTTAAAAAATGGCGCGAAGCCCTGAGTATCGACAAGACAAAATAATCGGGGAGCCTATGTTAAATAAGCCATTCTATATTACAACGCCTATTTATTATGTTAATGATCGTCCGCATATTGGACATTCATACACGACCATCGCCGCAGATCTGTTGGCCAGATATCAACGTTTGAATGGTCGAGAGGCATTTTTTCTTACCGGCACAGATGAACATGGATCAAAAATCGCCGAAGCGGCCGCATCCGCCGGATTGGAACCGAAAGCATTTTGCGACAGAGTGGTCGAGCATTTCAAGAAAACTTGGGATAATCTTTCGATAGAATATGATGATTTCATTAGGACCACCGACGATCGGCATGTCAGAGCGGTGCAAAAACTTTTGATGACGCTTAAGGACGCCCGCACCGAAGCCGGTCAGCCGGTAATCTATACCGGATCCTACGAGGGGCTATACTGTGTCGGATGCGAGAAATTTCTCACTGAAAAAGACCTTGTCAATGGCGTCTGCCCCGATCATAAAACAACCCCAAGGCTTCTGAAGGAAACAAATTATTTCTTCCGGTTGACTGCCTTCCTCCCGAGATTGAAGGAATTGATAGAGACAAACCAACTTCTAATTCTTCCCGAAGAAAGAAGACGCGAGGCGCTGGGGCTTTTTGGCCAGGAGTTGGCCGATTTTTCGCTTTCGCGCGAAAGAGTCAAGTGGGGCATTCCGCTTCCTTTCGATCCGACGCAATCGGCCTATGTTTGGGTTGACGCTCTTTCCAATTATATCAGCGCTATAGGTTTCGAGGGGAATGAAGAGCAATTTCAGAAGTGGTGGTACAAAGCCGAAACGGTGCATTTAATGGCTAAAGATATTCTCAAATTTCATTGCCTGTACTGGCCGGCGATATTAATGGCGGCTAACCTCCCTCTTCCCAAGACAATCTTCCTGCATGGATTTTTCACGGTTGATGGTGAAAAAATGTCTAAAACATTGGGGAATATGATCGATCCCAATGAGCTCATTACCCAATTCGGACCAGATGCCACCAGATATCTCTTGCTGACTCAATACCCTTTTGGCATGGACGGTGATATTCAAGTCTCTCGTCTGACCACAAAATATAACAGCGATCTGGCTAATGATTTGGGGAACCTTGTCTCTCGCGTAGCCAAGATGATTGAAATAAATTTCGAAGGGAAACTGCCTCCTCCATCAGATAACCTGAACGGTTTTGCGGAGCTCCTGCAAAGCGCCGAAAAGCTTCCGGAGATTGCGTTTGATCATGTTGTCAATTATCGTATCGGATTTGCCATTGACGAGATCATGAATCTGGTGCGCCAGACCAACAAATTCTTTGATACTAATGCTCCTTGGAAGCTGGCCAAAGAGGGAAAAATGGACATAGCAGGCGGGGCTCTCTATACCTGCTCCGAGGTGATTAGGATTGTGGCCACACTGCTGTACCCCGTCATGCCCAATAAAGCGATTGAAATTCTGAATGTTTTTGGTCTGGGCAAAAAAGACCTAAGCATGGATAACGCCAGAATTTTTTATTTTCTCAAGCCGGGGCAGGAAATTCATATTGAAGATTCTGTTTTCCCCCGCCTTCAGAATTCTATCAAGGCGGCTTCGGCAAAAGCGGAGAAATCCGCCGAAGGAGTAATAGATATATCAGAATTTGCCCGCATACAGATGGTTGTTGCGGAAGTTCTGGAGGTCGAGAAGGTGGCCGACTCGGACAAATTATTGAAACTTCAGATCGATCTCGGCGGCGAAAAGCGACAGATAGTAGCCGGTATTGCAGAATTTTATACTCCCGAGTCGATGAAGGGCAAGAAAATTGTGGTTGTGAAGAATCTTAAGCCGGCCAAAATTCGCGGGATTGAATCAAATGGAATGCTATTGGCCGCCAAAAAAGGGAAGAAATTATTTCTTATAGCCCCTGAGGGGGACCTTCCAACTGGAGCCACTATCAGCTGATGATAGATTCCCACTGCCATCTCGATGTCAGAGAATATCGAGGGCGTCTTGACGAAATAATTGAAAATGCACTGTCGGCAGGGGTGCATACAATTGTAAATATCGGAGCCGACCTACCCTCATCTATCAAATCAGTCGAACTGGCAGAGAGATATTCTTGTATTTATGCTACTGTGGGGGTACATCCACATGACGCCTTGACTTATAATCAAGAAATAGAAACGGGACTTTTGAAGCTCTTGAAGAATAAGCGGGTAGTAGCGATAGGGGAGATTGGCCTTGATTATTATCGTGATTTATCACCACGCGAAATTCAGCAAAAAGTCTTCCGCAGACAATTGGAGATGGCCGCAGAATATAAATTTCCGGTGGTAATCCACACGCGCGAGTCTTTTCCGGATACGTTAAATATTGTGAAAGAATACGGCAAAAATCTTGTCGGCGGCGTGTTTCATTGTTTCCCCGGAACAGTTGCCGAGGCGATGTCGGTAATCGAGCTCGGTTTTTCTATCGCTGTCGGGGGAATTGTTACCTTTCCGGGAGCAAAGATGGCAGATGTCGCCGCTTCGGTCCCATTGCAATCTATTCTCTTGGAAACGGACAGCCCTTATCTTTCGCCTGCGCCATTCCGAGGCAAAACCAACCAGCCGGCATATATCCGATATATCAGGGACAAATTGGCTCAGCTGAGAAATATGCCCCCAGAAGAGGTCGAAAATGTGACCGACCGAAATTGCAGGAAGCTTTACCATCTTGTCGAAACTTTCGAAGGGTAAGAATCTCGGTGGGATTCGGAAAACCGAAAAAGAGATTTTCTCAGAATTTTCTGGTCGATCATGCGATAGCAGAGCAAATCGTCAGCTTTCTTAATCTGAATTCAGAAGATACTGTTTTTGAAATCGGCACAGGGCGAGGGATATTGACAGAAATAATCGCGCAGACCGGGGCTCGGCTGTTCTCTTTCGAAATCGACAGAGACCTTATGCCACAGCTCAAGGACAAGTTCAGCAAATATGAAAGCGTAAATATTATCAATTGTGACTTCTTGTCGGTTGCTCCCTCAGAATATCATAAGGGAGCCTTTAAGCTCATAGGAAATATCCCCTATGATATTACCTCGCCTCTCCTTGATTGGATGATTAAATATCGAAAATCAATATCTCTGGCAGTGATTACAGCGCAAGAGGAATTAGCCGAGAGAATCTCCTCCTGTCCCGGAGAAAAACGATGGGCGCCGATTTCGATTTTCAGCCAGTCTTTTTTTGACATAAAGATAGTGTTGCATATTTCCCCCAAATCCTTTCTTCCCCCGCCAAAAGTGAAATCGGCCGTGATGATCTTTAATGCGGCGGAGAAATATAGGATCGCCAATCAGGAACAGTTTGAAAAAGTGGTTCGGCTCGCGTTTCGTCATCGCAGGAAACTTCTAATCAACAATCTGACAGAGGCTCTTGATGTCAAAAAGGAATATCTGTGCGAGATTCTCGATAGATTAAATTTTGACAGAAATATCCGCGCGGAGCAGATTGATATTGACGGCTTCATAAGGCTGGCGGATGCACTGCCAAATATTTCTTGATGACAGGTTTTGAAAAATATAGATTCTCTAAAAAAACCGGGGAGTTGATATGTCTCTTGTATCTATAAAGGTCGATTATATCGCCAGCTTGCGGGAAATAAAGCATCTGAAAGAACCAGATCCCGCGCAGGCGGCAGTTTTGGCTGAACTGGCCGGAGCTGACGGAATCAGTTGTCATTTAAGAGAGGACCGAAAACATATTCGCGACCGCGACCTGTATCTTCTGAAGGAAATGGTCAAGACAAAACTGACCCTTCAGATTGAACCTGTTGAGGATCTGATTGAGAGGGCGCTTGAGGTTAAACCCTGGCTGGTAACGCTTATGCCCTTTTCCGATGAGGATATCATCGTGCAAAAAGGTATCGATTTCGAAAATAACCGTGATCTCTATGCCGAAACCTCGGCTACTCTTAAAGGGTCAGGCATAAACGTCAGTTATTTCATCGAGCCGGAGATTGATGCTGTCAAAAACGCCGCCCGGGCAAAAATCGATGCCATTGAATTGAATGCCTTCAGATATATCTCCGCCGAAACTCTGGAGACGGCTGAGGCTGAACTGGATCGAATGGAGCAGATGTCCCAGCTGGCAAGCAAGCTTGATCTAACTGTCAATTGCGGCAATGGTCTTAATTATAAAAATATCCGTCCCCTGATAGACCTTGGCGCTATCGAGGAATTCACCATTGGATATTCTGTCATTTCGCGAGCTCTGATGATTGGCATGGAACGTGCGGTGAGGGAGATGGTTGAAATAGGACATATGACCCCGCAGAAATCATAGGGGGATTGCTATCAAGGTACGGTCATATAGAAATTCATAGCGCCGGGGAAATGCTGAAAAGGCGCTCCTGGCGTCATAGCGAGCCTTTATTTATCGAAACTTAGCAAAACCTTTTTTTGGCCGATACAGTATAATAGGTTATGTTGATTGCTATTCTAATTGCTCTCGTGTTGATTGTTATCATCGCCCTGATTTCGTCGATAAGATTTCGATTTAGATTCGACGAGACGAAAAAGAGCATCGGGGTATCATATATTTTTGTGCGGTTAGAGGCAGAATTTGGAAAGAAGATAGGAAGTGTTTATCTATTGGGGATGCCTGTTTATCATTTTCCCCTTGAACTGAAAAGGGGTATCGACAGAAAGAAGAAAGAACCTGCAGGAAAGGTTAAACTCGAAAAGCCGAAAAGAAGCTTCTTGCCGCGGGGATTTCAGCTGGGCGACCTGAAACTTGTCGGCCGATTACTGGGGCGGTTAAGAACAAGATATTTGGCGTTGACCATTACAGGCGGTTTTGGGGATCCATTTGAAACGGGAAAGGTATTTGGGTATTATGCGATATTGCAGGGAATTTTTCCCTCGTTTATGTCCCATATCACTTTTAATCCTGATTTTTCAAAAGCAGGCTTGCAATTTAAGGGAAGAGGATTAATTTATGTAAGAGTCTACCATTTGGTCGCATTTGCTGTAAGGTATTTAATAGCAAAACGAAAATCGAAATTGGGTGAGAAACATTTAATGAATAAGAAAGGAGTCAGCTATGCCCAATAATGTATCAGAAATTCTAAAGAATATCGTAGGTGAACTCAAAGAGATGGCCCGTTCGCAGTCGGTGGTCGGGGAGCCGATTAATCTGGGAAACAAGATTGTCGTGCCGCTGGTCAAGATTTCAGTCGGTTTTGGAGCCGGCGGCGGACAGAATGAAAAACAGTCCGAAGTCTCTCAGTTTGGCGGCGGGGGCGGTGGCGGGGCGAAAATCGAGCCGGCGGCGTTTATTGTAATCGACGGTGATAAAATCTCGCTCCTGAGCGTCAAGCCTGGGAAATATGATACCTTGATTGAAGCGGTCCCGAATTTGATAGGGAAATTGATCGACATGAAGGCGGCTTCGAAAGAGAAGAAACCGGAAGAACCTTCAAGCTGATTTTAAAGCAGAAATCAATGATCGTAGTGGCGTCTCGCGATGTGCAGTATCATGACATGGTTTACAGA
>CAZCFT010000056.1:0-16465 GCA_964498015.1 uncultured Ignavibacteriaceae bacterium | reverse complement strand
AGGCGCTCCGCAGGGGTTTAAGATAGACTCCTTAATCGGCGTTTTGGAAAATGAACTTAAGTGAAGTTTTTTCTTGATTGTCATCGCAGACGTTGATACTTTCTCAACTGAAGGGTTATAATGAAAATACCAATTTATCAGGTTGACGCTTTCACCGGAAAATTATTCGGCGGCAATCCGGCGGCAGTTTGTCCGTTGGATAAATGGCTCGATGAAACCATTATGCAAAATATCGCCGCCGAGAATAATCTTTCAGAAACAGCTTTCTTTGTCAAAAAAGGGAAAGATTATGAATTAAAATGGTTTACCCCTGAGGTCGAGATAAATCTCTGCGGCCATGCTACTCTTGCCTCCGCTCATGTGATATTCAATCATTTGGGGTTTAATCAAGATACCATCAGATTCCAAACCAGAAGCGGCGAATTGAGCGCATCGAAATCCGGCGATCTAATTTCGCTTGATTTCCCCGCGAGCAAACCGTCACCGGTGTCTGAACCGATGGGTCTTTCCGAGGCTCTGGGCCGAAACCCTATCGGCGTTTTCAAGTCCCGTGATATCATGGCGCTTCTTGAAAATGAGGAAGGCATCCTTGCCGTTAAGCCGGATTTTAAGAGGCTAATAAACGTTGATGCCCATGCCATTATTATCACCGCGCCGGGGGAAAAGTGCGATTTTGTCTCGCGGTTTTTTGCCCCGCGGCAGGGGATTAATGAAGACCCGGTCACCGGCTCATCACATACGACTCTTATTCCCTTCTGGGCGGAAAGGCTGAAAAAGAAGAAATTGCATGCTATGCAACTATCCAAGAGAACGGGCGAATTGTTTTGCGAGTATCTGGGCGAGCGGGTTCTGATCAGCGGGCGGGCCGTGACATATATGGTGGGGGAGATAGTACTGTAAGTTGCCTACATGCGCAAACTCTGGTAATGGCCGGTGAATTGGAAAGAGCTCTGCCGATTTTCAAAGAGGTTTTCAAAGCCGATTCTTGGTGGTAAACACTCGTGCCAAGGTTGGTAAACTCGGATCGTTTGCCCAAAGATCAGAAAATAATTGATAGGATAGTCGCCCAATAGGCCGAGAAGCAGGTAGGTCGACGTTCCGCAGTCCTCGATTTATCGAGGACAAGAAACCCGACATTGAGTCTCACCGTTTTATATAACTCCCTCTGCCCATTCTATTGAAACTATATCCTCCCGCATCCGTATCTAATCACATTAAATATATTTTTGGAGATTTTGCCTTGCAGTCGGGCGACTTAGGAACGATATTTGATTCCTGATTAACCATAGGAGGTACTGTGACAAAGCAGATTATTACCGCGATCTTAATTGTATTTACAATTGTAATGGGAATCGTCCGGGCCGACGGCATCCCCGATTATTATTCCCGGTATGATTTCCTTATGGCCTCTCCGGGAGCCTATAATGATGATCTGGTCGGTTTTGCCAATCCCGCCAATCTGACTCTCTTGAAATCTCCCGAAATGGATTTCTATCTGACCTCCCGAAACGGGAAATTCTCCGTCTCTGACCATTGGGGACTGTTCACCGGATGCCCGGGTATCGGTTTTGGAGTGCAAAGCATCAAAATAGGCTCTCAGAGAGCAACCGATTATAGATTATCGACAGGTTTCGGCAATGACGGCTTTGCTCTGGGGCTCGCCTATGGATGGTCGGGAGGAGATAATAATGCCATGGGGCGCGAACGACTTATTACCGCGGGCAGTATTATCCGCCCGTGCCGTTATTTTTCATTGGGAGCTATTGGCAATTTTTCTCTGGAAAGTACCGACCGCGAATGGGCGTTTGATCTCGGCATCCGGCCATTGGGGACATCAAGATTGACAATATTTGGCGATGTCGCTCTTCCCAAGAAATTCAGCTTCGCAAATTCCCCCAAGAGCGCCGGGGCGGCTGTTGAGGTTGTATCGGGCATAAATGTTGTCGGAAGATATTTCAAGGGGGGAGCCTTCACGCTTGGTCTCTCCGTTAATCTTGGCCGGACAGGTTATGGCGGACAATCGCATTTTGATTCCAATCAAGAATATTCATATACCACTTATTCCGTTCGTTCCGGCGGCCTTCGGCCATCCATTTTCACCCCGATGATTGACAAGGGAAAGAGATATCTGTCGCTCGATCTGAAAGGGGCAGTTGATTATCAGAAATATATCCTTTTCGATAACGAAACTATCCGATTCATGGATCTTCTCAAAAATATCCGCGCCGCGGCTGACGATCCGCGAATCGGAGCAGTTGTGTTAAATCTTTCTACGATGAAAGTCCTCCCCGAACATGCCTGGGAAATTCGCCAGGAATTGAAAGGCGTCCGACAGGCAGGCAAGAAAGTCATAATCTTTATTGAACGGGCCGAGATGACTACCTTCCATTTGGCCTCAGTAGCCGACGAAATAGTCCTTGATCCGGAGGGGGGTGTCCTGCTTCAGGGTTACGTTCTTGGCAAGACCTATTTCAAAGGCGCCATAGAAAAGCTTGGCCTTGCCTTTGACGAGTGGCGGTTTTTTAAATATAAATCGGCGATGGAACCGTTTAGCCGCGACAAGATGTCCGATGCCGATCGGGAGCAGTATCAGAATTATCTGAATGATTGGTATGAGACCGTACGCGCCGATATCTGCGAGGGACGCCATATATCATCGGAGCAATTCGATAAAATAGTAGATGAGCAAGTCTATTTGATGCCATCTTTGGCGCTGGAATCAAGGCTGGTTGATACTCTGGCGCGGTGGTCGGATATTGGCAAGATTATTTCCAATTTGACTGCGGTGAAAATGCGGGGAATCCACGCTCGCGAGCTTATGGCCAATGCCCTTCCGCCAAGCAACTGGGGCGAGCGTCCCGAAATAGCGGTTGTTTATGGGCTTGGCGAATGTGCGATGGATAGCGGTATCAAGGGTCGCTGGCTGGAAAAGGAATTCTTAAGATTGAAGAAAGATAGAAATGTCAAAGCGGTGGTTTTTCGGGTTGATTCCCCCGGCGGCGATGCCCTCCCAAGCGATCTGGTCGCCGAGGCGATCAGGAAATGCGCCAAAGAAAAACCGGTAATAATCAGTCAGGGACAGGTGGCCGGTTCGGGGGGGTACTGGATTTCGATGTATGGCGACACTATTCTTGCCGGGCCGAATACAATTACCGGTTCTATCGGCGTGATTGGCGGCTGGATTTATGACAAGGGCTTAAGCTCAAAGTTGGGGATGACTTCCGACTATGTCCGACGCGGCGCTCATGCCGACTTGGGTTTTGGGATAACCCTGCCTTTCTTGAAAATTCGGGTTCCAACACGTAATCTCACGCAGGATGAACGGGGGAAAATGGAAGGAATTATTAGACAATACTATAATATTTTTGTCCAGAAGGTCGCTGACGGCAGAAACATGACCGAGGAATCGGTCAAAAAAATCGCCGAGGGACATTTCTATTCAGGCGTTGAAGGCAAAAATATCGGACTCGTCGATGAGATTGGCGGGCTTATGACGGCCATTGTAATTGTCAAACAGAAAGCCGGACTGATGCCTGAAGACGAGTGCAAAATTGTCGAGACGGTAAAATATAAAGGGCTGTTTAAATTCAATCCGCCGCTCTCTCTGATATCGACCATAATGGACGAGCCGGTATATAAATATCTAAAAATGCTGTCGGAACATCCTGGCGAGCCACTGCCGATGCTGGTGCCGGGTACTTATCCGACATTAAAATAACCGCAAGGAGGACCTACCTATAAATTTCAAATAATTCCGTCTCGCCGACCTTATTTAAATGAGAATGGATATATTTGACCACGCTGTAATATTTATTCTCCAGCTGAGGAATAAACTCCTCATTCAATCTCGATGCCATAACTTTCTGGGCTAAAATGAAAATGGAATCCCGATTGTTCTCTATAGCGTCGTGGACCCTTTCTAATAAAGCCGGCGAATTAAGTTCGGTCCCCTGCGCCCAATCAATAGGCAGAGGATTGCTCTGTGTCGATTTTACCCAGTACCCCGCGCAGTCGGGAATAATGGCATATCTGACTCCATTGGTTTGATCGATAGCTCTTTTGAGATCAGTCAAAAATTCATGCGTGCGGGGATTAGTCTTTATCTTATTCCCGCCCGGCAATGTGCCGTCAAGAGCCATGGTCAATTCAGCCGCGGGGCGATCTCTATACACATTTTCGTGTCTGACGTAATCGAAACATACGATTGTCAATATGGCCAAGAGAGGGATCAGCCAATAGATGATTTTCTGTCCGATTTCCGATCGCGTGAAGTTCTGGAACAAGCAGAGAATTAGCGCCATCAATATTCCACAGGCCAGAGCCGGAGAGTTATATCCGACCGAAAGAGATACACTCCAGGCCAGGATAATAATGGTAAGGGGAATCCGGAAAAAGAATGCTCCGGTCTTCTTTTTTTGACTTATGAAATAAAAAGTTGCCCCAAGCGCCATACCGAAAATGGCAAATGATGCCTGTCCTTTAGATCTGCCCAGGCAAGCCGCGAGATTGAAAGCCAGGGGAATCAAAAATATCGCCACGGAGCCGATCAATGAGGCATATTTGACCGGAAATTTTGCAGTTATATTTTTCTTGTCGATTAAGCGAAAAGCAACATAACCATATACGATTCCAGGTATAAAACCATATTTGGAAAAATAGCTCAGTATCCCCACGGACAGAAGGTCTGCCTGAGACGTTAATTGAGTCAGAGCGTCGGGAAGCGCGGAATAGAGGGCGAGGATTCCAAAATACGCGGCCGCCGGTAGTACAAATGCTATCCATGATTCCCAGCTTCTCCAATCCTCGAAGAGAATCAGAGTCGCGATTCCGACTACCACAAAATTTTGTTTGCAGAGACAGGCTATTCCGATAAGGGAATACCCAATAAGCTTCCGCCATCTCTCTTGTTTCAGAGTAAGATAAATTCCCAGAGAACTGAATAGAAGTCCGTCAATTGTATGCCAGGCCATAATTGGGAAATCGGCGACCGAAATGCCGAATATGATTAAGGCAAAAGAAACCCGTTCTATGAAATCAAAGGATTTTCCCCTGAAGGCGGCCAGCAGAGATGTCCATATGGCCGCAATGGCGGCAAATTCAAACCAGACAAATAGGCGTGATATCCAGAAAGTGTAATCTCCGCCAAAGAGGACAAATGGGATATGCAATAGCGGAGACCCCACTGGCCGGATACTTATAAAATCAAGATGCGGAATTTGACCCTCGATTATCCTGCGGCTGTAGGCGAGTATAAACCCGTCATCGGTCGGATTAAACCCCATCCACGAATATCGAAAATGGGCGAGAAGAGGAAGGACAATAAGAATAATAAAAGAGGCAGTAATACTTCCGAGTGAGCTTGATGGTGAATTGCTTTCGTCCGTCATGAATTTGAAATAGTATCAAACGGAGGGAGTAGGATTCGAACCCACGGTCCGCGCAAACGGACAACGGTTTTCAAGACCGCCGCTTTCGACCACTCAGCCATCCCTCCGGCAATTTCCTTTTGAGGCGAATTAAGTTTATAAAGCGCTGTCTGTCAAGAATTAATCATCGACCGCTCCGTCAAAAGCCGGATTTACCAAGGGGAACAGAGTTAAAATCGATTATTGCGGCGACAATCGCTAAGAATTGCCGGACTATAGGCTGTTAACCCTATGCAAGACAAATAACTCTTGACAGAATTCGTCAATCTGATATATTGTCTTAAGAGCAATTCAGCAATTAAAATGCTGATTGCTCACGGTTATACTTACTTGTACCCGCCATACTGGACGGAAGGTAAAATATTTTTTGGAGACAGGTCATTGGAATCACTTCCTGTTTTGAGTACAATTCTGCCAAATCCTGTTTTATTTGTCACCACGGAAACCTGGCAGTATCGAGCTATATGAAAAATTGCATATTGAGACATTATATTGCGAGTATTTAAATTAGGAGGACAATATTGGCGATAGACTTTTTCCGGAAAGTATAGGCGAAATTTTGGAAACAAATACCTTTTTGAGAGAGGTTGTAAGATGAGAAGAATGAAAAAGGCTTCCGTGACGACTCTTATTTGTCTGTTGCTTATCTTTGCCGTCGCTCAGGCGGAAAGAAATTCGGGCGTCATTGTGATACCGCATAAAATCGCCGAGAAGGCTCAAAGCATGGTAATTGCCGGAGAGAGGTTGGAGTTTCAGCCTCATTCGGCCAAAATGCTCCCTCAGCCGGACACCCTGACTATGCATCCAGGTATTGGCGACAATGGAAAAACCATGCTCGCGCTTGCCTATGAGTATGGCATACTTGATAGTAACGTATATTGGCAAGGTTCCGGTGATTCCGGGACGACTTGGACTAATTCGGTAAGTTGGGACCTCAATGGCGGCGTTCCGCTTTATCCCGCCGTGGATTACTGGGGGGAAGATACAACTTTCTATGGCGCTATGGTTCCCCCTTCGGTTTGTACCTCCGGCGCCGCTACTTATCTGGTCAGCATGTACAACGCGGCGGTTCCGGATAGTTTTAGGGCCAACTATTGGAATTGGAAAACCTATGGCTGGCATGACATGAAGATGGTCGATATTGCCTGCAGTAAGCAGGCCGATAGTTGGAGATGGGGGTTGGAGTCAATGATTCACAGCACCACTTACACCAGTCCCCCTACAATCAATGGGCCGCATATTTTTTATCCAACGAACTCAACAGGAAGCGCCACTATCAGCTGGTATAACGACCTCAGCGGTTGCGCCACCACCACCTGCGACATTGATAAGGCGACTAATAAAGCTTATGCGGTTTATGACTGGTATGACGCCGTAAATAGCGTCTGGAAATTATTTGCTCGCCAGGATAATGCGGCTGACTGGACTGACGCCGTTTTTCCCGCCGGATATACCTGGGCGACCGCGGATAACAGCAATGTTCGTTATCCGGCCGTAGCCGCCTACAACGGAACGGTCCTTATCGTGACTGAGAATTATGATCCTCTCGATCCACTTGACCGGGACATCCTCTGCTGGCAAACTTATTTTGGCGATATTGGCGGCCTGGCGACCGTAAGCGTTGTCGCAACTACCGATGATGAGAGATTCCCGCGGATACAGCATATATCAGGAATTGTATTCCTCTGCACCTTCATCAAGAATGGAGCGCTGTACGCGACTCTCACTGAAGACGCCGGCAATACTTGGCAGACGCCGGTTCAAATCAGCCTTCCGGGAGATCCGGTGGTGAGTGAATATCGGTCGGTCGACATTGGCGAATCCAATGGATATTATGTGAAAATAATCTATGAATATACGGAATCCGTTAAGGCCGCCACCAATATCCGACTTCGCTTGATTAATCACAAAATCTATGATTATCCGGATACCGATGGCGATGGAATCACAGATCCCTTTGATAACTGCCCGACTGTATTTAATCCGGATCAAATCGATCTTGATGGCGACGGCGTTGGCGATGTCTGCGATAATTGCGTGACCTCATTTAATCCGGATCAAGCCGATGCCGATGTTGACGGAAAGGGAGATTTTTGCGATAACTGCCCGACCACAGCTAATCCGGATCAACTCAATACCGACGGCGACTATGAGGGAGACGTCTGTGATAATTGCCCGACCGTATCTAATCCAGGTCAGGCCGATACCGACAGCGACGGAAAGGGAGACCTCTGCGATAACTGCCCGGCCATAGCCAATCCAACTCAGATTGATTCGGATAACGACGGCATAGGCGACGCCTGCGATCCGATCTGTTGCGACATCAATAAGGCCGGTGATGCAAACAATAATGGAGCCGTGAACGCCTTGGATGTCACCTATCTTATCAACTTCCTCTACAAGCAAGGGCCACAGCCTCCCTGTTTTTCGCAGGGCGACTGCAACGGCAATGGAATAATCAATGCCTTGGATGTTACTTATTTGATCAATTTCCTCTATAAGCATGGCCCGGCGCCAATTTGCCCGTAGATGAAATCTAACCCCCATCCCATACCCCTCTCCCGCCTGGGAGAGGGACTGGGTGAGGGATTAAAGTGTGCCGCCTTCTATGCGATGTCGAGCGCCCCTTTCATGACATTTAACATTCCTTCAGGCGCTAATCCCGATTCATCCGGAAATGACGGACGAGGAGCCTCTGCATTTATTTGACATTTTTCTGGAACTTTCCCGCCTAACGGCGGGTTAAAGCGATTAATTGATAGAGTAGGATGGTCTAATATCAAATTAAACTTCTTGACAATTCGTAACTATTAAGGTAAACTAAAGAAAACATTAATTGTCAGCAATGGAGGACAAATCGTGAAAAAGAGAATGCTTTTTGCAACTACGTTAACTTTTTGTTTTGGGTTTAGCCCTTATGCCGTATTCGGCGTTTGCGGGAGCTTCTGATAGCGCGAAGACAGCCGTTCCCGAGACCACGGGGAAAAGCGCTTGTCCGTCAATGAAATCGGGCGGAGTTCCTAAGTGCGCGATGGACGGTAAGATGAGCGGTGATGCGGCCAAGGGTGGCGGATGCCCATTTGGCAAAATGACTGAAGCTAAAGCGACAAGCGCTGATGCTAAATGCGATTATCAGGGAAAATGCGCCGACCTGACTCTGGCAATCAAGGGCATGACCTGCACCGGATGTGAGCAGACGATTACAGAAGCTCTCAAATCGGACAAAGGCGTTATTAAAGTTGTTTCAATTGATTATAAAACCGGCAAGGCCGTCGTTTGCTATGACCCCGCGAAAGTGGAGCAAGGGAAATTGGCCGCTCTGGTGACCAACACTGGATATCAGGCTGAAATCGTTCCCGCATCGGCGACTTTAACCGCAGTCACCGGCAAAGGCGCCTGTTGTAGCGTCTCAACCGGTAAATGCGAGAAGAAAGCCGATCCGAAAACCGACGACAAGGACGGTTCCCATTAAATTATAGGTCGTTAAGACATTACTTGCAGGCGGTTCGCCAAATACGAACCGCCTTTTCTTATGCAGTTTGATTAACAAAATATATTCCGTAGCGGCTAAATTATCAAAAATATTCTTTTTGGTTTGGATTGCGTATCAGGGATGGGAGTCTTATCATATATGGTAATGATTTTGGTTAGAACAATATTTATCATCTTAATCCTGGCCTCATCCTCGTTTTCCGCCAAGTATGCAGGCGAGCCATTTTCGCTGGGGGTTGGCGGGCGAACCCCTGCGATAGGGGGGGCTGGCGTTACCGGGCCTTTTGATGCCTCGGCCGGTTATTGGAATCCGGCCGGTCTTAATTATCTGGATAAGCATAATATTCTCGCGATGCATGCCGAGACATTCGGGTCGCTTCTTAATCACGATTTCGTCTCTTTCACTTCAAAACTCAATGATAGCTCCGGCGGTTTGATTGATGCCTATGGATTTTATCTTTATTATTTGGGCGGGGGAGGCATTAATATTACAGAACTTAATCCTCAAACAGGCCGGCCATATATTTCCAATGTACAGTCTCACGGGGATTTCTATTTGGCCGGCTCGCTGGCTCGTCATGTCAAAAATAATATGGATTTAGGCGTCACGGTGCGTCTCATCTATAGAGATTTGATTACAATAACTGGATATGGCGCCAGTCTCGATGCCGGCGCCCTTTATCAGCCCTCCCAAAATCTCCGGTTTGGACTGATGGTTACAGATTTGACCGTTGGGTTTATTCATTATTCTGATGGCCATACCGAATCGGTACTTCCGACAATCAAGCCGGGCGTTCTATTTGAGAAGCAATTTAATAATTTTGCCGCCAATTTGGTTATATCAGCAGATATCAAGTTTGAAGGACAAAAAAAGGCCTCGCAATTTTCAGCCGGGGCTATTTCTTTGGATTCACATTTCGGTCTGGAGACGTCCTATCGAGGCGTCTTATTTGGTCGCGCAGGATTCGATAGGGGAGATTTCACCGCCGGGATCGGGATTTGCATAAGTCGAATGACCTTCGATTTTAATTATCTTCTTAACAGTGGGCTTGATGATACTTTCCGGGCCTCCGCCGGATTTCAGTTCTGATTGGCATCCTCCAGTCTATTATCAGCTTGTTTGAAATGAGAATGAGCCCGAAGATTTCAGTTCTTTCTTGACAAGCATCGGGTCGGTCTTTATTTTCGGGTTTTGATTTTGCATAATGGGTGAAAATTGCGCGGAGTGGAAAGACCTCGAAAGCGAAAAAGAAGAAGTGAATTCAGACAACTTGGCTTGCTCGGAACTATTCCAATTTTGCTCGCGGTGGGGCCGCTGGTTGGATTTTTCATCGGCCGCTGGCTCGACTCCAAACTTGGGACCGAGCCGTTTCTTCTGATTGTTTTCCTGATTTTCGGGTTTATCGCATCGGGCAGAGAAATTTATAGGCTAATAAAGCGGGCGGAAGAAGAGCCCGGAAATGACGACAAAAATGATAATTGAGATGGGATTCATCGGACGGACCTTGAAAAGCGCCGGGATAGTGGGGCTTGTGATATTAATCTTCGGTTCATACTATTTTGGATTTAATCCTGCCCTATCGGTCTTCACCGGCATAATCTGGGGAATGGTCAATCTCTATTTTCTCTCTGCGCTGGTTCGATTGACTTTGAGGCCTGAGGGGGCAGAGAAGGCCGCGGCGCTGGTGATTGTTCTTATCAAATTCCCTCTGCTTTATTTTGTAGGTTATTTGATAATGACTTCCAATTTTTTCAATCCGCTGTTGCTGGTTGCCGGTTTTACGATTAATCTCCTCGTGATTGTGCTGAAGGCGGCGGGCCGGGCTTTATTGAAATTGGACTATGTTGATGGAAACGAAGAACAGAAAAGCCTGAAAAGTGTTTAGCAATTTTCTTATATATATAATGTCGGCGGGCAAGACTGTTGCGGATACAATACCTGCCGTTGCCAAACATAGCAAGGAAGAATCTCATGAGCTTCCCAACTTGGTTACTTTTATAAACGAATCATTTGCACATCATTATGACGCTCTCATATATGCCGGAATCGTGTCATTGATCATGATTACCGTTTCAATAATAACCTACAGACGGCGTCAAATGATTCCGGGGAAATTGCAGAATCTGGTCGAGATGATTCTTGAGGCCCTCGACAATATGTTCTATTCGGTGATGGGAAAAGAAAGCCGTCATTTTGTCCCATTTTTGGGGACGCTGTTTCTATACATCTGGTTTATGAATTTAATCGGCCTGATACCGTTTTTCAAATCGTCAACATCATCAATCAACACTACCGCCGCGCTGGCAATAACCGTTTTTCTATATGTGCAATATACCGGCATTAGAAGACTCGGTCCGTGGGGGTATATTCATCATCTGCTCGGTTCGCCCAGCGATGCGGTTACCTGGGCGCTGGCTCCGATAAACCTGCCGATTCACCTGATTGGAGAGCTGGCCAAACCTTTCTCGCTGGCTTTGCGTCTTTTTGGAAATATAACCGGCGAGGATATTCTTATCGCCGCTTTTGTTTCGCTGGGAATCATGTTTATGGGATTATTCGGATCGCCAATAGGATTCCCGTTCCAGATTCCATTTATTCTATTGGCAATTTTGACTTCGACCATTCAGGCGCTGGTTTTTACCATGCTTTCGACAATTTATTTCTTTATGGTTTTACCCCTTGAGGAGCATCATTGAGGATAAATGACAATAATTAATATATTTTTTCATTTAGGAGGATAAGATGGATTACCAATCGGCATTATCGTTTGCGCTTCCGATTGCGGTTTCAATTGCGGCAATCGGCTCAGGACTGGGCCTCGGCCGGGCGGTTGGTTCGGCGATGGAAGCAATAGGGCGTCAGCCGGAAGCGGCCGGCAAAATTCAGACCGGCATGATTATCGGCGCCGCCTTTATAGAAGCGTTGACCATTTACGCCTTGGTCGGCTTGCTCTTATTGATGGGCAAGATTGGCGGATGATAATAAAAAGATACTGTTATCTGCCAACCAGTCGGGACAAGTCAAGTTGGAGATATTGAATGAACATAGAAATAGCGCAAGTCATAACTCATATAATCGGCTTTCTGATAACCGTCTGGCTGTTGAAGAAATTCGCATGGAAGCCCCTTCTTTCCATGATGGATGAACGCCGCCAAAAAATAAAAGACGAATTTCAGAGAATAGATGACGAAAAGGCCAAAGCGGCGCAACTGAAATCTGATTATGAAAATAAGCTCAAAAACATCGAATCCGAGCGCCGGCAGAAAATCTCCGAGGCGGTCAATGAGGCCAATAAAATTGCGTCGGAAATAAAAGCCGGCGCCCAAACCGAGGCCCGGGGCATCGTCGCCCGAACTGCCGAGCAACTTGACCGCGATATCGCCAAGGCGAAAGTACTGCTTAAGGAAGATATGGTCAACATCACCATGTCTGCGGCGGAGAAGATTTTACATGAGAAACTCGACGAGAAAAAAGAGCGTCAGCTGATAGACAAATTCATCAGTAGTATCGAGAAGGCTTAAAGATTCATGCTTGCTCAACAGGTTGCCAAAGTCTATGGCCACGCCCTCTTCGATCTTGCCCAAGAGCGGAATCTTATCGATACGGCGTGGGAGGAGTTTAATTCTCTGGCCGAATACTTAAAGCAAGACAGAGCTTTTCTTAACTTCATGACGGCTCCTCAAGCGCTCCGTAGCCATAAAACAGACCTTATCAAAAAAGTGTTTGGCGGCCGTTTTGAAAAACCATTTCTGGATTTCCTGATGATATTGACCGAAAAACACCGCATCAATTTTCTGGCGGAGATCATAGACGAATTTGACCGCCTCGTTCGGGCTGAAAAGGGAATTGTAAGAGCCGTCTGCATCACAACGGCGCCTCTTACAGAAGAGGAGCGGATGCAGATGATTGACCGGCTGGTCAAGAAGACATCCCTGAAAATTGAATTGGAGGAAAAAATTGACAAGTCAATTATTGGAGGCGTGATCTTGATTCTTCACAATCAGATAATTGACGGCTCAATCAAATATCATCTTGGCCTCTTAAGAAACCGACTGATGAGGGTTAAGGTGCATTAACTGACAGGATTATGTTCATGCTGAAACGGCTTTTTTTATGAATCGGCGGCGATGGAGAAATTTGAAGAATATCATTTTCAATAGAGGTAAAGAGATATGGGTTTGAATCCGGAAGAAGTCTCTTCAATAATAAAAAAGGAAGTCCAGGGTTACGAAACCAAGCTGGAGATGGAGTCGATCGGGACTGTACTGCAGGTCGGCGACGGCATCGCCCGCATTTGGGGACTCGAAGATGTGATGATGTCGGAGCTGATCGAATTCCCGGGTAATATCATGGGCGTGGTTCTGAACCTCGAATCTGACAGCGTCGGAGCCGCCATTTTTGGCTCCCCTAAAGATATTAAGGAGGGCGATACCGTCCGCAGAACCGGTCGAGTGGCGCAGGTACCGGTTGGGAATGCAATGATAGGCCGTGTTGTCAATCCTCTCGGTCAGGCGCTTGACGGCAAAGGGCCGATAGTGGCTGAAAAATTCAGAGTCCTTGAAGGTAACGCCCCGAATGTGGTACAGCGTCAGCCGGTGAAAGAGCCGGTGCAGACTGGGCTCAAGGCTGTGGACGCCATGATCCCGATCGGGCGAGGCCAGCGTGAGCTGATTATTGGGGATCGTCAAACCGGGAAAACGGCTTTAGCGCTTGATACTATCATAAATCAAAAAGGCGCAGATGTTTTCTGTATCTATGTTGCCATCGGGCAGAAATCGTCAACCGTGGCGAAAGTTGTGAAAATACTCGAGAGTTACGGAGCCATGGAATATACTACCGTCGTTGCCGCCAGCGCTTCTGATCCGGCCCCAATGCAATTTATCGCTCCTTATGCCGGATGTACTATGGGCGAGGAGTATTTATATACCGGACGTCATGCGGTGGTTATATATGACGACCTTTCCAAACATGCGCAGGCCTATCGCCAGCTATCGTTGTTGCTGAGACGTCCGCCTGGACGCGAGGCCTACCCGGGAGATATTTTCTATCTTCACTCCCGCCTGTTGGAAAGAGCCGCTAAGTTGAAAGATGATTTGGGCGGCGGTTCGCTTACGGCATTGCCGATTATCGAAACCCAGGCCGGAGATGTGTCGGCCTATATTCCGACCAATGTTATTTCGATAACCGACGGTCAGATATTTTTGGAATCGGACCTTTTCTTCTCCGGTATTCGACCGGCCATTAATGTTGGAATTTCGGTCTCTCGTGTCGGCGGGAATGCCCAGACAAAAGCGATGAAAAAAGTGGCCGGTTCATTAAGACTTGATCTGGCGCAATACAGAGAGCTCGCGGCTTTTGCCCAGTTTGGCTCTGACCTTGATGAAGCTACTCAGCGACAGCTGACCCGTGGCGCCAAAATGGTCGAGATTCTGAAACAGGGACAGTATGCGCCGATTTCTCTTCCGCATCAGGTCATAATCATCTGGGCCGGGGTTAATGGATATCTCGATAACATTCCAACTGAGAAGCTTAACGGATTTGAGAAAGGATTTATCGAATTTTGCAAGCAGAAGTTCCCGGATATTGAACATGCTATCGCAAAAGAAAAAGACCTCTCGCCTGATACGGCGGCAAAATTAAAACAGGCCACAGAGCAATTTAAAGAGCAATTTGTCGGAAAAAAATAAAACATGCCGTCTCTTCGTGATGTAAAAAAGCGGATTCGCTCGGTAATCTCCAGCCGCCAGATAACCAAAGCCATGGAGATGGTGGCGGCGGCCAAACTCCGCAGAGCACAGCTAAAAGTTATGCAGGTTCGGCCATATTCCGAGAAGATGGACCATATTCTCGAATCGCTTTCAGTCGCCGCCGAAGGGGAATTGATTCATCCTTTCTTTGAAAAAAGAGCCCTCAAGAAGCAGACCCTTGTGCTGATTACATCCGACCGCGGCCTTTGCGGCTCTTTCAATGCCAATCTGATTCGAAAAGCGCAGGAATGGCTGGAAGGTAAGGAAAAAGATAAGGTCGAGCTCGTATTAATCGGCAAGAAGGGATCTGATTTCTATAAGAGAAGGCAGTGGGAGATAGTCGGGAAATTTAACGATTTTTCCGGAACGCTTAATTACAGCAAGGCTCGCGAGGTTGTCGATCTGCTGACGAATCGTTTTCTTAAAAGTCAAACCGATGAGATAGTGATCATATATACCCAGTTCATTTCAACTGTTAGATACAGACTGAATACAGTTCGCTATCTTCCGGTAGAAAGACCGGTTGTTGACGAAAAAAAGGGGCGAGGTTTGGAATATATTTTTGAGCCTTCGCCGGATATGATTTTTTCCGATTTGATGCCCCGATATGCGCTGACAAAAATGATTACATCTCTGGCGGAATCTTTTGCCTCCGAACAAGGAACCCGTATGATCGCCATGGGCGCCGCGACCAAGAACGCCGGAGAAATGATTGATACTCTTACTTTGCAGTATAACAAAGCCCGTCAGTCCGCGATTACTAAGGAATTACTGGAAATTGTATCCGGCGCCGAGGCTTTGAGAGGTTGATTTCTAAAAATATTTCTTGAGATATGGAGTAATTTGAAATGGCCGAAAATATCGGAAAAGTGGTGCAGGTCATCGGGCCTACGGTCGATTGCGAATTCGAAGCGGATAAATTGCCTGAGATTCTTAATGCGATCAAGATTGAAGATAAAGAAAGGAAGATTAATTTAACCGTTGAAGCTTCCATGCATATGGGGGATAATGTCGTCCGATGCGTGGCGCTTGCTTCCACCGACGGCCTTGTGCGCGGCATGAAAGCTATTGACACCGGCGGACCTATCACAGTTCCGGTTGGCGCAAAAACGCTCGGTCGGGTTTTTAATCTGTTAGGCGAGCCGATAGACGAGTTAGAGCCTCTACCTCCCGGTATGAAGCGCTACCCCATCCATCGTCCTGCTCCAACTTTTGATGAACAGGATACTGCAACCAAGATGTTTGAGACAGGAATAAAAGTCATCGACCTGCTTGAGCCGTATCCGAAGGGTGGAAAAGTCGGCCTTTTCGGAGGCGCCGGCGTTGGCAAAACCGTTATCATTCAGGAATTAATTCGCAACATTGCCACTGAGCACGGTGGTTTCTCAGTCTTCTGCGGAGTGGGCGAAAGAACCCGCGAAGGGAATGACCTCTGGCTCGAGATGAACCATTCCGGCGTTATCGCCAAAACCGTTATGGTTTTTGGCCAGATGAACGAGCCGCCGGGAGCAAGATTGAGGGTTGGCCTTTCAGGATTGACCATGGCCGAATATTTCCGCGATGAAGAACATCAGGATGTGCTGATTTTCATAGATAATATCTTCCGGTTTGTTCAAGCAGGTTCTGAAGTATCAGCCCTGCTGGGAAGAATGCCATCGGCTGTCGGATATCAGCCAACACTCGGCACGGAGATGGGCGCTCTTCAGGAACGGATTACATCGACCACCTCCGGTTCTATTACTTCAGTGCAGGCGATCTACGTTCCCGCGGACGATCTCACCGACCCGGCTCCTGCCGCA
>CAZCFT010000055.1:0-16987 GCA_964498015.1 uncultured Ignavibacteriaceae bacterium | reverse complement strand
TCAAGAAAACGGCTGAAGACTATCTTGGGACAGAAGCGAAGCAGGCGGTTATCACGGTTCCCGCCTATTTTAACGATTCTCAGCGCCAGGCGACCAAAGATGCCGGTCGAGTGGCAGGACTTGAAGTCCTCCGCATAATTAATGAACCGACAGCGGCCTCGCTTGCTTACGGACTCCATAAAAAGAAAAATGAAAAGATCGCTGTCTATGACCTGGGTGGCGGGACATTCGATATCTCGATTCTTGAACTCGGCGACGGGGTTTTTGAAGTTCGCTCGACCAATGGCGATACGCATCTTGGCGGCGATGATTTTGACCAGAGAATAATCGATTGGTTGGCGGATGAATTTAAGAGATCGAATGCCATTGATCTTAGACAAGACCGAATGGCCCTGCAAAGGCTGAAAGAAGCGGCCGAAAAAGCCAAATGTGAGCTTTCCACGACTATGCAGACCAATATTAATCTGCCTTTCATTACCGCCGACCAATCCGGTCCGCGTCATCTTGACCTGACATTGAGCCGCGCAAAATTGGAACAGCTGGTCGATGATTTGCTCCAGCGGACGGTCGGCCCCTGTAAGAGGGCTTTGGAAGACGCCCGTCTTTCTCCGTCTGAAATTGATGAGGTCATCCTTGTCGGCGGGCAGACCAGAATGCCGAAAGTTCAGGAATTGGTGAAAGAGATTTTTGGCAAAGAACCTCATAAAGGGGTAAATCCGGATGAAGTAGTCGCTGTTGGCGCCGCCATTCAGGGAGGGGTGCTGTCTGGCGATATGAAAGATATCGTCCTGCTCGATGTCACTCCCCTTTCGCTCGGCATAGAGACTCTCGGGGGAATATTGACACGGCTGATT
This sequence comes from uncultured Ignavibacteriaceae bacterium, assembly GCA_964498015.1. GTDB lineage: Bacteria > Zixibacteria > MSB-5A5 > GN15 > PGXB01 > CAWEZN01. The sequence goes on along the minus strand of CAZCFT010000055.1, from coordinate 16,133 downwards.
GATCGCAATACGACTATCCCTACCCGCAAGAGCCAGATTTTTTCCACTGCGACCGACAATCAAACTGCTGTCAGCATCCATGTCCTTCAGGGAGAGAGGCAGATGGCCATCGACAACAGGACTCTGGGCCGGTTTGATCTGGTCGGCATTCCTCCTGCCCCGCGAGGGATGCCTCAGATTGAAGTTTCCTTTGATATCGATGCCAATGGCATAGTGCATGTCTCGGCTAAAGACCTTGGCACCGGCAAAGAGCAGTCGATTAGAATTCAGGCCTCATCAGGTCTTTCTGAGGCTGAAATCCAAAAGATGGTCAAGGATGCCGAGTCCCACGCTGACGAGGACCAACGCAAAGAGGCTCTGGTGAAAGCCAGAAATGAAGCCGATCAGATGATTTACGGTACCGAGAAGACTCTTAAAGAATACGGCGATAAAGTCTCGGATTCCGAGAAGACGCTGATAAACGAAAAAATGGAAAAGCTTCGCGGTGTTTTATCATCTGAATCACCGGAGACCATAAATCAGGCCAAGGAAGAATTAATGCAAGCCTCTCATAAATTGGCCGAGGAGATTTATAAGCAGGCCTCATCCCAGCAGACCGGTCAGCCCGGAGAGACACCGCACGCCGACACTTCCGGGACGACCCAGGCCGGCGCAACGGGAGAGAGCGGCAAACAGCAGAAGCGTGACGGAGCGGTTGATGCCGATTTCGAAGTAGTTGATGATAATAAATAACCGGAATCCTTTCTGTCGCCAATACTGTCTGATTTCCGAGGCCATTATTCTATGACCAAGAGAGACTATTATGAAATCCTCGGGGTTTCAAAAAACGCCCCCGAAGATGAGATAAAATCTGCCTACCGCAAATTGGCTTTGAAATATCATCCCGACCGCAATCCGGGCGATAAGGGAGCGGAGGAGAAATTCAAGGAAGCTACTGAAGCCTATGAAGTTCTCAAGGACGACCAAAAGCGTCAGACCTATAATCAATTTGGCCATGCTGGGCTCTCTGGAGGCGGCGGGTTCAGCGGCGGATTCGATTTTGGAGGATTTGATCTCGGCGATGCTCTGCGTGCTTTCATGCGCGACTTCGGTGGATTTGGGGCCGGATTTGAAGATTTCTTCGGCGGTGGGCGTGAAAGATACAATCAGGGCGAGGACCTTAGGGCGCGAGTTTCGCTTACCCTTGAAGAAATGGCATCCGGCGCCGAAAAAACCATAAAGCTGAAAAGATTGGAAGAATGCCCGGAGTGCGAGGGATCCGGTGTGGCGGCGGGATCATTGCGCAAGACCTGTCCCGAATGCAGAGGAACCGGTCAGATTAGAACGATCACAAAAACCTTTCTTGGCACGATTCAGCAGGTTCGCACATGCGGCGTTTGCCGCGGCGAGGGAATGGTTATCGCCAGTCCTTGCCCCAAATGCCGAGGAGAAGGGCGAGTCTATGATACGACTTCAGTCAAAGTAAAAATTCCGGCCGGGGTCTCGTCCGGAAATTATATGACCCTTGAAGGGCAGGGGAATGCCGCCCGGAATCGCGGTCAGCAGGGTCATCTTATAGTCATTTTCGAGGAAAAAGAGCATAACATATTCACTCGTCAGGGAGATAATATCGTTTGTACCATTCCTATTTCATTCACCCTTGCCGCTCTGGGGGGCGAATTAACCGCGCCTACTCTTAATGGAGATTTTCGTCTGAAAATTCCCGCCGGAACGCAAAGCGGTAAGGTCTTTCGCCTGAAAAGCAAAGGCATCCCTCATCTTAATTCTCATGGAGCAGGAGATGAATTGGTGCAAGTTGCAGTCTGGACCCCCACCGATCTTTCCTCGGACGACAGAAGGCTTCTGGAGACTCTTAATGGTTCCGCGTCATTTGCCCCGCCGCGCGCCGATAAATCGTTTATTCAAAAATTGAAAGAATCTCTGGGCATATAGGATGTCCGTTATCCCGGATAAATCTGAGCGATTCTATGAAGCCGGCCTTGAGGTATCGAAAGAGATTCATGAGCTAATCTGCGATTTTATTATAGAAAATTTTGCAGGCGGGGTAATTCTGGAAGAAGAGGATGACGCTTCCACAATAGGCATAAAATTCTATGTGCCAGAGTCGAAAGGATTGTCATTCAAAAAATCTCTGGTTAGTTATATCAATAAAATTTCCGGAGAATCTTTCTTTAGTCTGGAGAATATCAGAACCAAAATAGTAGCTAATGTCGAATGGGAGAAAGCTTACAAAGAATCCATAAAGCCTATAATTATAGAAAATGTTGTCGTTAGACCCCCTTGGATTTCTTACCCCGCGACCGATAAAATTGAACTGATAATCGAGCCCAAAATGGCGTTCGGAACCGGAAGCCACGAAACCACGAAGCTCTGTATCAGAGAAATCCTGAGATTCTTTGAGCCCGGATGGACCCTGTTTGACCTTGGATGCGGCTCGGGAATTCTGTCGATTCTGGCCGCGAAGCTTGGGGCCAAATATGTCAAAGGAGTTGATATTGACATGGTGGCAGTCGAGAATGCGAAGGAAAACATCATAATAAATGGCGTCACTGATCGGGTGAAAATCGAATTCGGTTCTATTGAGAAAGCAAACGGCGATGGAAAATATGACCTCCTTGCCGGTAATCTTATAAGAAGCTCCATCGTTGAGATGTACGGCCGGATTGATGCTGTCGTGAAATCGGGCGGGATTATACTTCTCTCCGGATTGCTTCTTCAGGATAAAGACGCAATGACCGAACTGCTTGACCGCCAGGATATTGCAGGACATGAAATCAATCAGGATGGCCAATGGCTGGCCTATACTATATTCAAGAAATGATTCCTGTTTTTTATACGCATCCTGAAAACATCACCGATGACACTCTAACCATTTCCGGAGACGAAGCGAATCACCTGACAAAAGTGATGCGTCTGAAAAGGGGAGATGCAATAGAAGTAGTCAATGGCTCAGGGACAGTGTATCGTTGTACTATTGATAGAATTGAAAAAGCGATAGCCGTCTGCAAGATATATCAAAGCGCTCTTGCTTACGGGGAACCATGGCATTTTGTAACGCTTGCGGCCGGGCTTTCTACCGGAACAAAATTCGACGAGATTATCGAAAGGTGCACAGAACTTGGGGTCTCCCGTTTTATTCCGCTGGCGACAGAAAAATCAAAGGTCAAAGTCGATACCGAAATTGGTCGGAATAAGAAACTCGATCGCTGGCGAAAAGTGGCCATTGCATCAATGAAGCAGACACGCCGATCTCTTATACCGTCTATTTTCCCACTGGTTGATTTTGAGACCCTTTTCGAAAAATATAATGACCTTGGGAAAATTCTCCTCTTTAATCCAGAGGCTGATTCTTTTGATCTTCGTGAATTCGCCCCGAACAATGAGGATAGGAATTATACCATAATAATCGGGCCGGAATCGGGTTTCAGTCATGATGAAATCGAAACCGGCCGAGATAATGGGGCTGTGATTATCTCCCTCGGGAGAAGGATTCTACGGACCGAAAACGCCGGGCCGACCGCAACCGCTCTGCTGATGCATATTCTTGGTGAATTCAAATAGGTTCACATTTTGTCGATAATATAAGAGATGTCTGAGATATTGCTTTATGTCTGGATAGCCGGTATCGGTCTGGCAATCGGTTCATTCTTGAATGTGCTGATCTATCGCATCCCGAGAAAAATATCATTCGGTTTCAGCCGTTCATTTTGCCCTTCGTGCAAAGACAAAATCCGATTCTACGATAATATTCCGATATTGAGTTATTTAATTCTTGGCGGCCGGTGCCGTTTCTGCAAAATAAGAATTTCCTTGAGATATCCGTTAGTAGAATTGCTGAATGCGCTCGGATACCTATTCCTATTTTCCGAGTTTAACCTCTCGATGGCATTTCTTGCCTATTCTTTTCTCACTTCGATATTGATAGCGATTTTTTTCATTGATATTGATTTTCAGATTATTCCCGACATTTTGACTCTATCGGGTATGGTCGCTGGATTGGCTCTATCACTGGTTCCACATGGACTCGGAATAGTAAATTCAGCGGTAGGAGCTTTTGTTGGGGGGGGCGTTCTTTATCTGGTCGCGATATTGGGCGATTGGGCGTTTAAGAAAGAGAGTATGGGAGGCGGCGATATTAAGATGGCCGCTATGCTCGGGGCTTTTCTTGGTTGGCAGAAGGTGTTTTTCGTCTTTTTCGCCTCCGCTGTTATCGGGCTTATTATTTCTCTGGTATTGATGTATTTCTCAAAGAAAATTCGCTCCACCCGAATGATCCCCTATGGCCCCTTTTTGGCCATCGCCGCCGTGATTGCCGTCGTCTATGGCGATACGATTATTTCGTTCTATCTGAGTCATTTTCTGCGTCTTTGATAGGCGCGGGGCACAGTTCCGATCCTCAATCATTAACCTATCCTGTCGATAATTCATACTGGGATTATGAAAACCAAAACGCCGGGATTCCAGCTTGAGGTCCGTCTTGGACTGGCTCTTATTATTCTGGTTCTTGTAATATTGAACTTCGCTTCTCACTATGCTCTCTTTCGGATAAGACAATCACTCGAGGACCAGATCAAAAACGAGTTGACCGAGGCGGCGGTATTCGTGGCCGACGGTATAGCAAGAACCGAGGCCACAACTTTGGCGGATACCGTCATTTCACATATCACCAATGCCTATTCCCTTGACTTGGTCGCGATTATTCCCCTATCATACGAACGGGTCATGGCCATCAATGACCGTCACAGACCGGATTCTGATATTCTTCAAATTGACAGCTCTATCACCGCTGAGGAATTGGTCCCCGTATTGCGCAATAGGCCGATTTTTATTCATAAAAGAGGATCCCAAAACAGCGCCCTTCTATTCCCGATCGAATCCATCGGGTCCAAATATATTATCGCCGTTACCCGGGAGAATGCCATTCTAAGTTCGGTCGAAAATGCAGGGGCGATTCTGATATTTTTTGGATTACTCGGGATAAGTATCATAGTTTATGTTTCAGCCCGATTTACGCATTTTGTTACAAATCCTTTCGAGCGTCTGAGAGAAAAGGCGGTGGAATCGGGGCGGATGGATGCCGCCTCCGGTGATCAAGTTTCGGCGCTTATCAAATCGTACCAGGATATTATTGACGACTTGAAGCAAAAAGAGCTGGATCTGCTCCGCCTGAATGAAATCATCACCCGCCGCGCGGAAGATCTCGAAGTTTACAACAACTATATATTGAAATCGATAAATACCGGAATAATTACCATGGACAATTCACAGCGAATTTCAAGCCTCAACCGCGCCGCCGTCGATATTTTAGGACTTCAGGATGCAAATGCCGTCGGAGAAGACTATTCAAAATTATTCGCTGAATTTCAAGGGTTGCAGGAGCTTATTGAAGATTTTCTTGGGAACCATCGGCCAATCAATAATAGTGAAGTCCTGACAAAAATGAGAAGCGGCCTCTCCCGAGCTCTCGCGGTATCTCTTTTTTCACTGTCCGATAGTCGGGGCCAGCGGATAGGACTTTCTCTTATTCTTAATGATCAGACTGAATTCTTGAAAATGCAGGAGGAGCTTGAGCTAAACCGCAGGATGGCCTCACTGGGGGAGATGTCGGGCGGGCTGGCACACCAATTGAGAAATTCCACCGCCGCAATCATAGGATTCGCCAAATTGATTGAAAAAAGAATTCCCGAAAATTGCGGAGCCGGCGAGAATATGCATCTTCTTCTGAAAGAGGCGGCAGAAGCCTCTGCCCTCGTCGGCAGATTTCTTGATTTCGCCCGCCCGCTATATCTTGAGGTTGTCGATATAAATCTTATAGACATACTCGAAGAAATAACTGCTCCCGCCAAACAGAGATACCCGGCTCTTAAAATTCTTTTTGAAAATATTTCGCGGGGAAAAGCAAATATATCGGCGGATTCATTATTGTTGAAACAGGCCATTGGTAATATTATTGATAATGCCTGTCAGGCGGCAGGTGAAAAAGGGGGACAGATCAAGATAGCGCTCAGAATCGCAGGAGAAATGGCAGAAACGATCATATCCGACAATGGCCCCGGTATTCCCGAGAATATCAGAGACAAAATATTCACCCCCTTTTTTTCGGGTACGCCATCCGGTTCAGGGCTGGGACTTCCGCTCGCTCGCAAGATAATCGCCCTCCACGGCGGTCGAGTGGATTTTGATTCTCAGGTTGGCCAAGGCACGACCTTTATTGTTTCCCTGCCGCTTAATAAAGCGCTGATGAGCGCCGATTCCGCCGTAACTTCAGCCGTTATATCGTCATAAAACAGTTGCCAGTTTGCCTTCTATTCTCTATATTCCCGCCGGAAACGAATATGGAGGTACAATGATTTCTCCCAGCGACTTCAGAAAAGGTCTGAAAATGATGTTTGAAGGAGCCCCTTACTATATTGTCGATTTTATGCATGTCAAAATGGGGCGCGGTCGCCCGCATGTAAAGGCCAAGATGAAGCATCTTTTGACCGGGCAGGTAATTGAAAAATCATTCCTGACGACCGAAAATTTTCCCGAACCGGATCTGGAACACCGAATTCTTCAATATCAATATGTTCAGGGCGATGAATATTCATTCATGGACTCCCAAACTTATGATCAAATCACGATGACTTCAGAACTGCTTGGCGATTCGCGGTGGTATCTTATGGAAAACCATGAATATGATGTCCTTTTCTATGAAGGAAGACCCATATCTTTGGAATTGCCCTCATCAGTCGTATTGGTCGTAACCGAATCGGAACCTGCTGTCAAAGGGGATTCTGTTTCGAACATAATGAAACCGGCTACACTGGAGACTGGCCTGAATATAAAGGTTCCTCTTTTTGTAAAGACCGGAGACAAAGTCAAGGTCGATACTCGTACCGGCGAATACCTTGAACGAGCCAACTGATGTACCGCTATTGGGACTGATTGAATAAACTGCGCACACAAGTTGCATCAGGCGCTGTAGAGTTGTCAACCGAGATGGGACTTAACGGTTATCGGTAATACGGAATAATCGTAACTTTATATCAGTCATTATAAGTTGAGTTTTTCAGCGAGGCAATCGGAAAAGGTACTTGGCATCGATGAATCCGGCAAAGGGGATTTTTTCGGTCCTCTTGTAATAGCCGGCGTACTGACTGACGAAAAGGGCGCGCTTGTCCTGCAAAGGGCAGGGGTTAGAGACTCGAAAAAAATCACTGATAAAAAAGTAATGGAATTAGCCGTCTGGATAGAGGGCAATTTTACCCACTCAATTGTCACTATCGGACCTGAAAAATATAATCAACTCTATTCAAAAATCGGCAATCTGAATAAGCTACTGGCCTGGGGACATAGTCGCATAATCGAAAATATCGCCAATGATAACATAATTGACCTTGCCATATCTGACAAATTTGGAAGGGCTGATTTTATTGAAAGAGCTTTGATGGAAAAGGGAAAGCAGGTCAAACTCCTTCAGAAAGTCCGCGCCGAAAGTATTCCGCAGGTTGCCGCCGCCTCAATTCTGGCTCGCGCCGGCTTCATTCAATATATGGAGAAGCTCTCCCGCCAATTCAATATGGGACTGCCAAAAGGCGCCGGCGAATTAGTTGATAAAGCCGCCGGACTATTCGCCGCCAATTATGGAATTGATGCTCTCAACAAAGTCGCCAAGATTCATTTCCGTAATTTCAAAAAGGTTTCCGGATGAAATTGTGTCGAGAAGAATCCAAAATTCTTAATGACAATCTTTCCGGCTCTTCTGAGATTCTGGAAATATCAATCCGATATATTTTATCGCGTCTTGTCCGCAAAAATTTATCGCAGACGGAAATCGTTAATCTTAGGTTATTCACAAGAAGGGTGGCAGAACAACATCGTCCCATGAAAGCAGTCGTAAATGGAATGAAAGAGATCGAAAGAATGCTGAACCGCTATGGGGCGGATTCAGCCTTAATAATTCAGAATCTGTCCGGCTGCTTGGACGCTCAATTGAAAATTGAAACGAAGATACTAAACAATTGCGAGAGGCTTTTTCGGAAAAAGGTCTCTGTAGCGGTTTATAGCAATTCCGGGATGGTTAAGAAAGTATTGAGTCGTTTTCGCTCCAGGATAAAAGCCGTGTATATATCGGAATCCCGCCCGGTATGCGAGGGAAAGATAATGGCCGAGTTTCTATCGCAGATTGGATTACAGGTACATTTTATGGTTGATATGCTTCTTTTTGAGAAAATAGTGGATGCTGACTATTTGATTCTCGGCGCGGATAGTGTCTGGGAAAATAGTTTCTTGAATAAAATTGGGTCAAGAGCGCTTCTGGAAAACGCGGGAGCTCATGGAATAAAGAGAATTGTCGTTTTTGAATCAACAAAGCTAAGTCAGAGAATTTCTGGGCATCTTCAAATTCAGCCTCCGGACGAAGTTTGGAGCGGAAGACACAGGGGCATAAGTATAATCAACCGCTACTTCGAAATTATTCCCAATTCAGTGGTTGACACGTTCGTTTCTGACCTTGGCATTAGCGCTTCAAAGACCCTTCATCGCTGGATAAAAAAGGCTGCTGAAAAGGCGGCTTTTTCCTCAGCCGAATATTTCCCTTTTCCTGATTAGAGCTGTTTCTAAGCTCTTATCTGGTCTGTCGTCCGACGGCTTATATATTCACACGGATTGAAATAATTGGCGGACACGATTTGCATAAGGGACAGAATATCATCGGCCATGATCAGATTTTGCACAGAATGATTAATCTGGCAAAATATAGGCAGACCCAATGTATTCAGGAAGCAGTCTCGGACTTTAGAATCCGCTTATTCTGCCGAAAATGCAAATATGCATGAAATCCGGGCCAATTAACCATTTGAAAAGACCGGAGCAAGAAATTGTCACAGTTTATTATTGACCTGCTTTTTTCAACCATCTTTGCGCTTCTCCTAATTCTATTGATAAAAGTTAAAGAAAAGACCTTTCTTGATAATAAGGACAGCTATCAATACACGCTTGGCGGTATGACTGCGCTGGCTATTGTATCTTTAGTGCAACTGGCCGGGCATCAGAATCTCTTTTTCGGCGTCCCCTTCCTGTCAGAGCCAATGTATCAGGAGTTGATCGAGGTGATCGGCATAATTGCCGGTGTTGCGCTAATGATAGCCGGTGTCACTCTATGGCTGCCCGCGAAAAAGAAAAGGGATAATCTTGAAATAGAGCGAATGAAAAGATATGAGTCATTCGAAAAAATGCAAAGATTTATCGAGACGTCAGAAGATATGGGACGGTTATTCGAGATTCTGCCGGAATTGATAAATCATCAATTTGGCATTCGCTCGACGGCAATCTTTCGTCTGAGCCATATGTCCCGGAGATTCGTTTGTACCAATCATTCAAATCTCGCTGAAAATCGTAAAGAGTCGCTTGAGAATCTTGCCCGGACAGCTGAAAAAGCAGAATCGTTTTTTGAAAATGCGCGATCCCTTGCCGAACATTCTATCCAGGTGTCTGTCAACGGTAGGATAGAGGCAATCCTATTCGTCTGGGGTGATCACGAAAGCCAGATTGGAACCGAGGATAAATCGTTTCTGAACAGATTGGGCAAGAGTTTGTCTGCCCGAATTATGGAGCAATACGGCGCCCTCAAGGAGTCTTTTTATGAAAAGAGCGTGGATTATTTTTTCCAGGCCAAGATGATTTTTTCCTCTCGGTCGGATATCAAATCCAAACTTCCGGCGCTGTACAAAATATTCCATGAGGCCACTGGAGCTGAATACCTTTCCCTTTCTATTCCTGAAAAGCATCGCAAAAATGTACTTCGATATACTGTTGGTATCGGGGGTAATCTTCTTCAGGATGGTTTGACCAATCCTTTCTTTCGAAATACCTATATAGACTGCGTATATGAGAGCCGCCGCAGTATGTTGGTGGATAATATTGAAGCTCGGAAGGATTTTGAGGCAGATTCGCTTCTCATAAGTTGCGGCCAGAAAAACTTAATCGTTGTTCCGCTCGTAAATTACGGACGTACTATAGCTGTATTGACTCTGGGACACTCTCGCATAGGGCGATTCACCCGGCGGGATTTACTCATGGCCGAGGCGCTTTCGGCGTCACTCGCGCCCGCCGTTGAGGGGGAGGTGGCACGGCATGCAGGTTTCGAGCGCGACAAATATCTGGGAGCTCTTTCCACATTTCAGGCGGCGTTGGACAAATATGAAGATATTGATTCCCTGCTCAGGGCGGCCACGGATATAATTGTCGAAAATGTCAGTACTACAGTGGCTCGCATCTCTGTTCTCAATAATGAAAGGACGGAGCTTATAACCAAGGCCCTACGGACCATTCGTCCCTTCGAAAATGTCAAAACCGAAAATGTAGCTCTATCCAGAGAAATGACCCCGTGGCATAACATGGTAATAAACGAAAATCGTCTCCTCCTAATAAATCAGAAGGACCCCGAGTCCTATATGGACTACGGAGAGGCGGAATCGCTGGTAATAAGCAGAGTCAATTCAGCTTTGATAATTCCGATTGTCATAGACGACGCTACTTATGGAATTGTCACATTGGGCGAAATGCGGGATTGGGAACGCAATTCCTACGATTCAGCCGGGATCAGCTTCTGCAAGGGCGTAGCGGCCGTTGTCGCCAATGGCATTAAAATGCTTCAGCTTTCCCGGACTCTGGCCGGTCCCGAAAAAGGCGCTCAAGTTCGACTGACGACCGAATCCCCTCGGACCGATATTTATCGAGAATTTCAAACTCCCCTGACCAGCCTGCGGGGATCTATTGAATTGCTTAGACATAAAGGGGTCGGGTGGACGGAGGGTTCAGAGGATATTATGACTTTGATGGAAAGATCAACCGAGCAAATGATGTCTCTTCTCAACCGGGATTGATGCAAGGGCGCTAAAACGTATCAAACTCCTTTATGTATCACCTTTTTCGATAATTCAAATGAGCTACAAAATCAAGATTTTCGGCGATAAGCAAAATTCCAAATTGCAACTGCCTCCGACTCCAGCCGGACCTGAGGATAGAATAAAAATCTATTTAACTACCATTCTTCCCGGTCTGTATTTTTCGGTGACCGATAAATTGTTGAATCCCAGCGATGAAAGATTTTTATATATTCCCGGCAAAATTCTGGATGCCGACTATTCTCCCGATATATTCGACAATATAGTATATAAGAATTTTGCGCTCCTCCGGAACCCGATTTTATTTGAAGGGAAAATTTTTACCCCGATTGCGGTTGATGGCATTGTAGTCGGCGGGCTTGTCTGCGGTGAAAATCATTCCAATCCCGAAGAACTCCGTTGTTTCCTTGACGATTTCGCTGTCTCAGAGTACTTCAATTTGATATTCAATATCAATAATCATCTGGCCGCGGGAGATTCAATTGCCGTGCAGATATTGGGCATCCTTTCATGCAATAAATCATTCGACAGATTTATGCGATCAATGTCTGACTGGCTGGTAGAATTTATGGGTGGAGGGCAGGCCTCATTTTATTACAAATCGAGAAATGAATTTGTCCTGCGAAAAATGGCCGGCCAGATTACATACTATGAGGAAATGCCTCCAATTCTGGCTGGCGAAAATGCCGAATTCTATGATCAAGCGATATCCAACGGTCGACTGTTTCTTCCCGCCGGTATTGTTCCGGATTATGTCGCCGAATTGAAATCGCCTCCGGCAATTAGATTTATTCTCGGCGGCGAGGCTGGCGAGAACAATAAATATCTCCTCACTGGATTTGTCCCCAATTTCACGTCCTATTCTTTTGCCCTGTTCTTCGGCAGGCTAAAACAAATCCTTGCCGGTTTAAATGAAAAGCATTTTTCCTCTGATCCCGACTGGCATCAGGTTTTCTCAACTCTTGATGGGTTGATAGAAGGGGAGAGATCGCGTCAGGAGATTGCGGAATTTTTATTTCAGACTTTGAGTGAATCTGTCAATATTAATAGACTGCGAATAATCAAATATGATTGGCTTGAAAATAGACTTGAGATTGAGGGCAATGCGGGTTTGGCCAAGGGTTCGTCTTCTGCCGAGAGCAACAGTATCCCCATAGGCGGCTCAGGGCTCGAATCGCTAATCGAGACCGGGGAATATCTTTTCAAATCCAATTTGCCGACCATTTCTTCCAACCGAATAGAGTATCAAGCTTTTAGAAATGGTTCAAGATCAGAGCTCCTGCTTCCCATTAAGTCTGATAATATCGTCATCGGAATTTTGGCGGTCGGATCACCTATGTGCGATGAAAATCTAAAGCAACATGCCGGTGTTCTTAAAACAACCGCTAATTATCTGGGGAAGCTTTTTTCTCAGGGCGAGAATAGAAAAACGATTGAAATATATACCAATCAGGCGGAGGAACTTCAAAGCAAGCTTGCCTCCTTTGAGAATTTAAAAATACTTGGCGAACTCGCCGGGAAAGCCGTTCATGACCTTAATAACGTCATGGGCGCAATATTGGGGCGAGGCCAGCTGATTTTGAATAAACTAAGCAAAATCGCCGACTCTGAGCTTGCCGCCAAAATTGCCCATGATGCAGAATTGATTGAAAAGTCAGCTATTGATGCCGGAGAAATCCTTGGCCGTTTGGGTCGACTTTCTCTGGCCAAAAAAGAGATCCGGCAAGCTATAGTATCTATTCTGGATGTGATAAATGATTCGATCGAAATAGTCAGGCCCCGCTGGGAAAGATTATCACAGGAAAAACATATCAAGATTACATTAAAAAAAGATGTGCCGAATGATATAAAAATACTGGCAGACCCCGCGGGTTTAAGGGAGGTTCTTACCAATCTTTTCCTTAGCGCTCTTGATGCCATACCCCGCGGGGGAGAGATCCGAGCAAGTTGTCGCCAAGTCAATGAAATGGCCAGCATTGTCATCGCCTACAATGGCGAAGGCATAGATAAGGTTTCCGACCCATTCTTTAGCGCCAATGGGGAAGAGGGAACAGGACACAGTTTATCAAATTGCCGAGAGATCATTGAAGCTCACAATGGCGGAATAAGAGTCAATTGGATTCCGGGTGAGGGGGCAAAGTTTGTAATAGAATTACCGGTCTATCGAACAGGAGAGACGGCGCGACAGGAATCTCATCTCCAGATTGTGAGAAAACCACGCCCCCAGATACTTATAGCTGAAGACAGCTCAGAATTCAAGGGGACATTGCAAGAAGCTCTGAATGAAAACGGGTTTGAGGTTTCCTCGGCGCCCAGTGGCGAGCAGGCTATCATGGCCTGTGGTCGTACCATATTTGATGTCCTAATCGTGGATCTTGGATTACCCGGCATAAATGGTTTGGAGTTGGTTGCCCAAATTAGGAGCTTTGACAAAAAAATGAAAATAATACTTATCAGCGGCTGGGAAATTGAGCAGAGCATTTCCGAACTCCAGTCAAAGGGAGTAGATAGCGTCATCACTAAACCGTTTAAGCTCGAAACCATGCTCGAGACCCTGGAAAACCTCACCCGGCGGAAGGAAAAAGCCGAAAGATAGGCCACACTTTTGCCGCATTCTTGCTTTGCTCCGCAACCGGCATAAGCGGTTATGAATTATATCTTGATAGATTCAACAATGTTGCATGATCTCTTAATGGATTCATTCAAGCTCACGCCTGTATAGGCATTGCCGGCCAGAAAAATATTGCCAGATCTGCCGACATTATCTTCAATCCTCGCCAGCCTCTCTCGGTGCCCGAGAGTGTACTGCGGAATACCCTTCCTCCAAATAATAATTTTCTGAAACGAGGGACCGCTCTTAATCCCCATAATATTCGCCAGCCGGCGGTGAGCCAAATCGCCAAGTCCCTTTTCTCCCGATTCTATGATTTCATTATTCCTCGCGCCCCCCAGCATCGTGCGGAAAAGAACGTACCCTTCAGGCGCCTGCTCCGGGAAGATTACTGATGTCCAGATTGAACCGAGGATTTCAAGATTCTGATTATGAGGGACGAGAAATCCAAAGCCATCCAGAGGGCGCTTTATATCGGATATGTTATACCCCTGACAAACGACAGCCAGATTTGAGTAAGGTATCTTATTTAATAATTCTGTTGTTTCGGGCGCAACAGATTCCAATAATTGGCCGGCTATATATGATGGTACAGCCAGGATAACAAAGTCGAAATCTGCTTGCGCTATCGGCGTAAGAATTCGGTATTGGCCATTATCTTTTTTGATAATTCTTTCTATTTTTTCTCCGCGTCGAATATAACTGCCCAGAATCTCTTCCAATTTCTCAATTAATGTAAAAAGTCCCCCTCGAAAACTGGTGAGATGCCCCGCTGGGCCCGCTGGCCCAGCTTTTTGACCGTCAATTCCCGTTACTCTCTTTTTCTTGATCATAGCCTTGATTAGTCCGCCATATTCCCGTTCCATCTTTTCCATGACAGGGAAACAAGCGCCCAGCGACAACTCTCTGGCGTCACCGCCAAAAATACCGGAAACCATCGGGTCAATCAATATTTCCGCCGCCTCCGGGCCGATACGCCTTACGGCAAAGTCAAAGATGCTTTCATCGGTTTCATCTGCTTTTCTGCGAACAAAATATTCCATCCCGATTCTCAATCTTCCCGGCAATGACAGAAGGCCGCCGGTCATAAATTTAATCGGATGGGCTGATATCTCCCACAGTCGATCATTGTGATAGATAAATCGTTTCTCGGATTTGGAATTGGACGGATATAATTTATCCTGAAGCCCAATCTGCCGGACAAACTCAAGAGTCAATGGTTCGCGGTTAAGGAAACCGTTCGGGCCCCAGTCCGCCACATATCCATTCTCGCGCGTAATTCCGATAGCGCCTCCGAGGCGATGATCCTTCTCGTATAAAACCAGATCAATCGTATCGCCAAATTTTTGTTTGGCGAAAAAACACGCTGATAATCCCGATATCCCGCCGCCGATTATGGCCATCCGCTTTTTAATCATTGGAATTCCTGACTGATCAGCTCCACAAGCATCTTTATAAAAGTATCATTGATATTGAAAACCTCCCCGCGGACAAATTTTTCGATTCCGGATTCTCTGGCAATGGCGGCCAGTTCAATGTCGAGTTCATAAAGTGTTTCAAAATGATCGCAGACAAAACCAATCGGGATCACCGCTAATTGCTTGATTCCCTGTTTTGCGGCTGTCCGGACAGCTTCAATAGTGGATGGTTGCATCCATGCCACCGGTCCAATTTTGCTCTGATAGGCAAGAGCCCAGTTCTCAATAGGGAACTCCTTTAGAATCAGGCCAACGGTTCTTTCGACTTGATGACGATAGGGATCGCCCCTGTCAATAAAATTTTGGGGAAGAGCATGCGCGCTAAATATGACTTGATAAGAGGCGCCGGTGTCAATCTTGCCAAGTGCATTTCTTAGTAGTTCTATTGAAGCCCTGATGAATTGAGGATGCTCAAAAAAGGGCTGAATTATTCTTAGGCGATTATTCAGATTGTACTTATGGCGCGCCTTTTCCAAATCAGCATAAACGCTTCCCAGCGTGGCATATGAGTAATGAGGATACAATGGCACGGCAATTATCTTTTCGACATCTCCCTCGGTCAGCTTGGATATAACTTGATGGATAAGCGGCTCTGAATAGCTGTATGCATCAAAGAGTCTTATATTAGTACAATCGGTCTTCAAGTGAGCCAAAATCGCTTCGCCCTGCAATCTGGTCCATTTTTTCAAAGGCGATCCGCCGCCCATTAGGCCATAATGTTTTCTGACACGGCGCGCGCGGATGATAGTTATTATTTGCGCCACTACCATCCGGAATGGAGATGGAATATTCATGATATGCGAGTCATTAAACAATCTGCGCATGAAGGCCGATGCCTCCTCAAGATTCTCAGGCCCGCCCATGTTGATAAGTACTATCGCGGCTTTTATCTCGCTTTTAGTCATACATTGCCGAAATTTTAGTGAGGATTGCCCTTTGCCTTCAGATTGTGCGGGAGAATTGCACCTTAGATTTTCCCTCAATCGTTTTTTTCAGATAGGCATCGAATGTCATGGCAATATTTCTTACAAATGTTTTGCCCGACTGCGCCACCATGTATACCCCATTTTCTACGGAAAGAAGGCTGTCCCTGATATATGGCTCAAGCAATTTTAGCTCTTCTGAAAAATACTCGTTGGGATTGATGTCAAATTT
>CAZCFT010000054.1:0-17092 GCA_964498015.1 uncultured Ignavibacteriaceae bacterium | reverse complement strand
CTGTGTCATAATATCCTCTTGCGGGTTGTGTCGCTTCCTTTCCCCCGACTTGTCGAGGGATAAGAAGTGACACTTGTCATCCGGCAATTGCCGGACAATTTACAGCCGTGGCAGGTCTCATCCCGACTAAGGTCGAGATAGGACCTGCCGCAACAAAACTGAATTATGACACAGCCTCTTCATGGGAGCTTGCCTTGTGCTTGATCCCGTTTATATCTCCAATTATTTCACCATAGAATCGGGGCAACTGTGGGGCTCATTCCCAAAATTAATTGACCTTTGGATTTCTTAAACTTGAGTAAAGTTTTTCATTGACATCCTGTCCTAACATAAATAATCTACGACAGCCAATTTCGGCGCCCTCGCAGTGAGGGATAATAGGGAAGGCGGTGAAAGTCCGTCACAGCCCCGCTGCTGTAAGCGGCTACCCTGCCGACGCTCAACCACTCGATCGAGTTCATTGATCGGGGAAGGAGTCGGGAGGAGGTTTGAGGCCGTGAAGTCAGAAAACCTGCCGAAATGAAATTTCCCGTCTCGATCACAAACGAGACGGCCGGATAATCTGCGCGGGCGGAAAAAGGTCTGGCAACAAAATAGACTTCCAAACCCGACAGATTACCTGGATTTTTAAGGAGGTTCTCTGATGAGACTCTTATCAAATCTATTGCTGATTCTTGCTCTTGCCGTAGCGATGGGAAACAGCCAGAGCGAGGAAAAGCCTTATCAACTGCCGGATTCAATTATGGTTACCGCGCAACGATTTCCCTCGCCGGTAAATAAAATCATCTGGCCGGCTCGGACACTTACGGCGTCTCAGATAGCAAATAAACCCGCCATCGGAGATGCCCTTGATGGCGTTGCCGGAATAAATCTGTCCGGTTATGGCGCCATCGGTCATCTGGCGAGCCTTATGCTTTGGGGTTCGCCCTCATCACAAACTCTGCTTCTTTACAATGGCAGGCCGGTCCATAACTACGCCACCGGCGGCTTCAATTTGGCTGAATATAACATCGCCGAATTGGAAAGAATAGAAATTGTGAAAGGAACGCAATCCGCGCTCTATGGCTCGGATGCCATCGGAGGAGTTATCAACCTTATTCCCAAAATCGAATATGTTGACAAAATATCCGGGGCAATATTGTATGGAAATTTTGGACTTTTTGGGTACAACTTGGCGCTGGCAAAAGAGATTCATGATTGGCATTTTGGCGCTAACTATGAAGGAAACAGCATTCACAATTCACGCCCCAATTCAGGCGTCCGCAGGGATTGCCTTTCATTGAAATCAATATATCTGCCGACTGATGAAGACTTTCAATTGGCAATGATCTATAGATATTTTCAAGACTCCGTCGGCTTGCCGGGGCCAGTCCCTCAGGAAAATAGTATCCCTTATTATGGCAATAATATGTCGCAATCGCTGGTGAACCATCAGCGCGACCATAATCACTCTTTCGATCTGACTGCAAAATTTGGGGAAATCGGAGAGATGGCAGTAAAATCGCTTTCAGGGGAGATTAGTGTCTTTTATGATAGAAAAATGCTGGATTATTTCGGCAAGAACGCATATTTGATTTCGCTCGATTCATTCGATATCACCGACCAAAATAAAATCGCCGACAAAAATTCCGGTATATCCGCTCAGCTCCGCCATCAATCCAAAAATTTCGATTTTTCCGGCGGACTCGAATATCTTTCCGGATCTTCCGCTTTCGACACCCGAAGCGACCTACTGATTTCAAAACCAGTCGAGGATTCATCAGTTGAATCTCGAAATTACCGAAAGCATCATCGCGATACTTATGCTGTCTGGAGCGGAATTGGATTTTCTCCTGTTCAATCCTTTTCAGTCAGCCTCTCTGGACGCCTTGAGTTAGTCAATGGCGGCAGTTCCTACGAATCTTTTAATACCGGTTTTAGGCTAAATCCTGTAAGGGGTCTTACCACGAAATTCGCCTTTGGAATGGCCTACCGACTCCCATCATTTAATGATCTATACTGGCCGATAGACGATTACTCGTCGGGGAATCCGAATCTTGTCCCCGAGAAGGGTCAAAATGCTGTTCTTTCAGTAAGCACAGATTCAAAGCGGGCGATATCAGCCAACATCGATTTATTCTACAAGAGAATAAAAAACCTGATATCCTGGGCTCCTTTGGGCGCTCCCAATGCTTGGGGAGACTCAAGATGGACCCCCTCAAATTTAAACGCATTTGAATCTAAGGGTCTGGATTTCGGAGTAATATGCAAGGCTTTTGGTAAGTTGCGACTGAATGGGGATTTTACCTATCAATCAGCAACACAGAAAAATCGGGAATTGGTTTTTTCCGGGGCAGATCATTCACAGGTCTTTGAGACAAAGAAGAGAATCGCCGCTTTTGTGCCCAAATTGAAATGTCGTGTTGCGATTTCCTCGGGAATGTATGGCATTAATTATTCCTTGGATTTGGTCTATACTTCAAAGAAGGCTAATTATTATTCTGTTTATAATTATGACGAAAACTATAATTCCGATATTTCCGAGGAAAAGGACCTTCCGGCCAGTTATGTTGCCTCCCTCCAGATCGACAAATCAATTAACCGGATTATTTCTATCTCATTTAGTATCAATGACATACTCGACCAAAGGCCTATTCGGCAATTTGGGTCGCTAAATGATGGAGACTACCCTTCAATTGGACGGGCGATAAATTCTAAACTTTTTTTTAATTTTTATTAAAATTTTGCTTGTTTTTTTCAATCGAACTAATATATTGGGCGTATAATTTATTGCCTTACACATAGTCCCTCCCAGAAGGATGTCGCCGGAAACGGCGGCATCTTTTTTTTATAGGCGATTTTGCTACTCGCTAACTGCTCAAGGCATTAGACTAAGTGGAGCAATGTAGTGGTAAAGATTCTTTTGAATCGAAAACAAATTTAACCATCTTAACCACGTGTCTAATAAATCAGGGTAAAATCAAATTCATTTTAAGGCAACTTGATATTTGACGGATCAGCATCAAAAAAACCGCACATTTCATTTATCAGAAATCGAGGTCTATTACGCACCGACTCAAAAATGTTTCCAATATATACTCCGAGAATACCAACCAAAATAAAGAGAATACCAAACATAAATGACATTACGGTAAGAGTAGAAGCCCAACCAGCAATGGTTTTACCCTGAAAATACTGAATAAATATGTAGACCATTTCAATGAAGGCCAGAAAACTCGTAAAGAACCCAAGCCAAATCCCCAGTCGAAGCGGAATCACGGAAAATGATAACAATGATTTGATCGAATATTTTACTAGCCGAGTCCAGGTCCAGTTTGATTTGCCCGAATATCGATTTCCAGCAGAATAACTAATAGTAGTCTTGGGATACCCCACCCAGAATACCAACCCCCTTAGATATAGGTCTATATCGCGCATCGCCTTAATTGACTCGACAACTTTTCTATCAAGAAGACGAAAATCAGATATCCCCTTCCGCATCGGAAATCCCGATAGCAAGGAAAAAAGCCTATTAAAAGCTCGCGAACTCAAACGTTTTAAGAAAGTGAAATCTTCGCTGTCTTCCCTGATAGTTTCTACTACCTTATATCCCTTTTTCCAAGCCGATAATAATTCATGGATTTTCCCGGGAGGATGCTGCAGATCACCGTCCATCGTAATAATTGCCTCGCCAGTGGCGAAATACATGCCTGCAAACATGGCGCTCTGAGGCCCAAAATTGCGCGAAAGAGAGATTCCTTTAATATGCGGATCTCTAACTGACGCAGCCTCGATTAATGACCAAGTTTCATCAACACTCCCATCATCAATAATTACTATCTCATAGGGAAGACCAATCTTGGCAAGCTCCGGTGATAGCGTATCGATAAAAATATTTATATTGCCGGCTTCATTGTACATGGGAACAATCACCGAAATCACAGGAGGAATATTTTCGCCGCCGGAATCAGCTTTGAATACTTCAGCTTGCGGCCTTAAATTGCAATTCGGGGAGTCTTCTGACTTCTCATGCGAATTCATTAATTTTATGCTTTCAATCCAATATTTGGTATAATTGTCCTCTCCGCAGGATCAGCTTCTGCGAAGGGCGCCAAGTTTAAATCTATCTTATAGTTATAAGACTTAATTTACTTTTTAAGAGTAAGAAGTCCAAACATCATTGTCAACAGCTTTCTTGTTTGTGCCGATGGCATAACAATGAATTCAGAATGTCGGCTAGGCTGCCCTCTGGAATATCTTTGTTGCCGGGTCAGAATAATGATGAAGGCAAGAAATCCAGGGCTAATATACTTGAAGCAATAGATTATTTGTGTCGCTGTAGATTTGCCTATATATCCTGCAATAATCGTCTAAATGAAAGGAATCCAGATTCAGGGAATCTCGATAAAAGACAATATATTTTATCTTATCTTCCACAAGCTGATTTTTCTGGATGCCGAGATTGGAAAAATCAAGACTATCTATCAGGCTCTTGCCGATCTTTCTTGAGATGAGCCCTTGAACAATAGGCAATTCGTGCAGTGTTTGATTCATCATATACCTGTTCTCCCGGGCATCACGTGACGGCAAATCAAGAATGCCCCATTTTTCAGAGTCTTTTGCTACTTTACTATAGCATTCAGGCAGACTGACTTTTGTGGCGCTGGAGCTAAATGAATAATAATCAAGAAATATGAGCAGAAAGAAGGATGATATAAACAAGTATGGCCATTTTTTCTGGCGCAAATCATGGAGCAGTTGCATAAATGCCGGGGCGATTGCCAGGATCACGAAAAGCTGGACATAAACAATAAACCTTGAAGGGCATCGGGCATTTGATAAAAATGGTATGAACTTAATCAGCGCATATGGAAGAGCAATTGAGAGTTTGATGCTAAATACTCGTAGGTAAGCTCCAAGGGCCATCAGCATAAATGCGAGTGAAGCAATGAAGTATCTGAGAGAGTATTCAAAATGATGTTTCAGAGATAATATGAGAAGAATCATAACGGGAATTCCCAGATAGACAGCTGATTCCCATGCGTTACTCTTGAAATGATATAGGTCATTGAGCTGCTTGAATGGCGGAAGTCCGCCCAGCAAATGATATCTCGTCGGAATTATTATTCCGATGAGGTCTGCTACGTATGTGCTGTGTCCCCAAACGTTTGTTTCCGGGCGCTGAAGGCCGACCGTTATCATTTTGTATAACCACGGTATAAGGGGCGCCAGGCCCAAAACTATGATTACCGATGATTTTATGATTACATCCCATAGGACAATCTTATGACGTCGCACCGCAAGATATATATATGAAAAAAGCATAAAATATCCCGCAAATATGAGATAATTCCAATCACAAATCGCGTTAAGCAGCAGAAAAATTGCCGCCCAAAGAATATTCCAGATTGATTTTTCTCTTATCGCCTTGATGAAAAATAAGATGAAAAAAGGAACGAATTGAAGGGAGCTGATATTGATATGATGAAGCGCCTGAGCAAAATGAAATGGGCTGAATCCATACAGAAATCCGGCCACAATGGCAAATAAGGAATTCTTAGTAAGGTATCGTACAAGAAAAAAAGCCCCAAGACCTGCAAGCACAAAAGAATGCATAATTAGCATGTTATATGAGGCAACAAATCCCCAGACTTGACTCAAAGGAATCGAGAGGAATAGGTTATAGAACGATAGCGAATGATAGAAGAGGAGGGTGCCCTGTGGGTAGTAGATCATGTCGGTGTATTTAAGGCTGCCAATTCCGTCGACTATTACTCTATGCCCGTACCAGAAATTCCAGTAGGACTGCATATTGTCTTCAGGCGGGCCTATTAAAGATGTCTGCAATGTACTCAAGTGAGGGATGAAATAGACCAGCGTCAAAATGAAATAAACTGATACTGCAATCAGCCAATCGTAGCGGAATAGCCGCGGCTCATACACCGGAATTCTATAATCCGATTTTCTCAATCTGGGGACCAGCTTGCGGAAAATCTTTAGAATTATATAGCCAAATAAGATTGTGAAGATAGATTCAGGAATTATATGACTCCAGAGTAAATGATCCGCCTGTTTTATATAATATTCGATAGGATGAATTGACTGATCTGTAATCAGGCGATTAAGAATCGAAATTGACCGGCCATTATAGATATCGGTTATGACTATATGCACTGCCGGGAAATACAAGACAGTGATTACGCCGACTGATAATGCCGCTATCAGCGCTAATCTTAAGAAAATATTCAGTTCCGTCCGGAAATTATTAACTTCAAAAATGCTTTTAATAAAATCCTTGTCACAATTCATATGTAATGTCTTCCAATATGCAATATGGATATTTCCGACAAGATATTTGGCTTCGGATAGATGTCAATGATAATCGGATGCGGAATTTATGCTTACGGGTATTATTCATTTGGCCTCACACGATTGAGTTCCTGCATCGGCCCTTGAAGTTCATTGACAATAGACTAAATGTTTGGCATATATTTATATATGGATAAAATATCAGGATTTGTGAATCCTCCCATTCCGCATGCTACGCCAGTCGCCCTGAAGTGGATTTTCCGACTAATCTGGGTTTTTCCCTTATTTTTTCTCTTATTGTTCCCATTAGGTTTTGCGAATCACGGCGTTTATATGGATGAAGCCTGGATTGGGCAGCAGGCACATTCCCTGGCCGCCCGGGGTGTGATTGTCAATGACCTTTTCCGCGATTATCCGCCCTTGGATGGGTCAATACTAATCTATCATAAGCTTCTGATTTGGCTCGGGGCTCTTGTGACATATGTTATGGGCTGGGGATTGTATCAGTTGCGGCTTGTGTCGCTTCTCTCAGGTCTCGCTCTATTGACCGTACTATACTTCTTCCTAAAATCGATTGAGACTCGACGTGTAGCAGCTTTGACATGTTTCATACTCCTTTGGAGTCCCATTTTCTGGGGGCAGATGACAATTTTCAGGCCGGAAATGCTTATGACGCTTTTGGGGTTTGTCAGTTTCATGATCTTATGGGAGGCCAACATGAGGCAAAGTATGCCTCTTGTGGCTCTGGCGGGCGCTTTTGCCGGATGGTCAGGATTGGCCCATCCCCTTGGGCTTTTCTTCATGGTTTCCGGAGCGGTCGCCCTGATTTCCGAAAAAGAATTTAGACTTGCCCTTGTACTCATAATTTCAGCTCTTCTTGCTTTTTCCCCTTATTTAACCGGTCTTCTTGTGGATTGGAGACTGTTTGTTAGTCAGCTTGTCGACAACGGGGCGATGGCATACAAAGTGTCATTTAAATGGTGGGAACCGATTGTCAATATTCTCAATGAGCACAAAAAGATTTTCCGCGGGCCGGACATTTTTGGCCTTTCTATTCTACTAATTCTATCTCTTTTCCTTACCAGCAAAAAGCAGTTTCGTGAGTATCGGTTTTTCTGGCTATATGTTGGGACATTTTTTATCCTCGGGGCAATCGCCCCCCTGACCAAATCAAGCCGCTACCTGTTGCCGCTGGCGCCATTTTTCGCTATCGCCGTCTCGCGGACGGTTAACAATCTCAGCCTATCCAAGGTCAACGGCTCCAAATTTGCCTCCGCAATATTCCTCGGCTGGGCCGGGCTCTTCTTGCTATATGGCGCCGTTGCCCTGGCTATTACAGCATTCGGAGACCGTACAGCCCCGCATGAGATAGAAACCAATAGGCTCCTTGCCTCGAAGATGAAAACAACCATGGTAGTGATGGCGCCATTTGATTTCGTTTTTAATCAGGTCGACAATTTCACTATTCAGAGTTGGGTCGGTTGCGAAAAAGCGGCTAACGACAAACTGACTCCCGCCTTTGTCGAACGGTATGCCGTGAAACACGGAGTAGAGTATATAATCATGGCGAACCCTTACCTTGAAAAGATGCATATTACCTCTGACCAATTGGCGAGTTCATTTCGGCAATACACGCCTTTATTTGTTCTTCCCAAGAGAGACCGATACCTTCTTATGAGAATCCATAGAGCGCCGGAAATAGGCAGATAAATAAGAGACATCGGCGTATGCAAGATGAAAACTTTTCCGTCAAAGGCCGGATGCGGCTACTGACGCACAATTCATAGCAAAAAAATAATTGACAATTGGATTTTTCCATCGTAGTATTAGTTGTCACTGATTGACATCCATATAGATACTAATATTGCTCGGCTATTTGGAAAAAGTCGAAACTTATGATGGCTTTCAGTATAACTTTTACTGTCGAATCGGATTTGGATCGCTGGTAATCCGGGAGTAAATATATAGCATGCGGAAAGAGGAAATGGCTAATCTGAACTATGAAGAATTTTTGAAAATTGCCGAACCTTTACCAAAGAGAAAATTAATCGGCCTTATTATGCCGTGCCGAACGCTCTCTGATCGGCGCGAAGAAAAAATCTTTAATAGTTCAAGTGGAGTTGCAAAATGGCTTTCAGTCTGAATTTTACTATTGAAGCTGATGAGGAAAGGAAGGTCATCTTTGCAAAGATATACGGCATCTGGAAAAAGGAGACGGCTGAGGAATATCACCAGGAATTCAAGAAAGTGGTGCAACCTCTTCTAAAAGACAAATGGTCAAAGCTGATTAATCTCATCAATTGGAAAACATCCTATCCGGAGATGGTCGTGGTTATTGGAGATCATATAAGATGGAGCCATGAAAATAAAGCTGTCTATTCCGTATATATAGTCAATAATCCAGTAACAAGAAATCAGCTTAAGAAAATGATCGCTCATAGCGGTTATCAAAAGTCCTGCTTCATATTCGGCTCCGTGGCCGAGGGGGAGAGCTTTCTCAAGGAAAACGGTTTCTGAGATAATTTCCTATTATATCATTTGTATGAGAGTGTCGTGATTCAATTATTCATGATAAGGATTTCGACTTGTAGAATTTGGTATTTATAGATCTCCAACTTGCAATTGACTTGCCGCTCCCCGTATCTTATAATCTCCCGATGGCCGGATTGAAATATCTGATTTTTCTCTCTCTGATTCCGCTTTTTATTATTTGTCCGGTCAACGCGTTAACTCTTCTTGGTTTCGAGATACCCACACCGATAAATATCTCCGGCGACACTTCTGCCGTCTTCTATAATTCAGGTTATGATGGCATAGGGAGCGACTTCTGGTTGAAGCCGGGAGATAACCTTCCTTATGCCGGATTTGCAGTAAAAGCCGAAATAATTTTGTACTTGTCTTTTCAAGGTGATGTCGATTCCCTCAAGCTTGTCGGCTCAGAAAGCGAGGCTTTCATTAACGGAATTCGAAATTCACTGGTGCAGATAAAATTTACTCCCGCCTCCTATAGAGGCGCCCAAATCTCATGTCGCCTCCCTGCGGAGATATTTTTCACTGTTAAGGACAGGCGAGCTTATGCCGTTCTGCGTCTGCCATTTTTGGCTTTCAATGGCTATAGAAATAGGCGATTGATTGACAAGGCTCTGCTTTTAAATGGATTTGAGTTGCCCGGGATCAGGAGATTTCCATCCTATTATTGTAGCGCAAAATCCAGCGACAAGATTGAAAATTACAATTCTGCTATTTTTCAAACATCCCTCGACTCATCAGGCAAACCAGTTCAAGTCTTCGAGTACTGCTCAACAAATATAGATTATTCCAAACTCTTTGCGCTTGCCATTCTTCATGGTGATTTCCAGCCGGCGCTTTATCGGGGGTTGGCAGAATCTTCAGACATTTATATCACTGTCCGGTTTTTCCCCCAGATTGACTATCCTACTCATGATTGGCCGCCAGCCGATACCCAGGCAACAGCCTTTCCTCTTGAATTTGTCAGAATGGAGACCAGCCTATATCTTGACTCAATCATTCACCCGGCGTTTCCACTGAATTTTCCCGGAGGTATTATTAACTGGTCGGATTATATTCCTTTTTCAGATTCGGTCTATTCTAAAGTCGAAATTGATACTTTGGGCAGGATCATTAAACAATCATTCTATACACCTGTATGGGGCGACATGAAAACTCTGGTCGAGCAGGTTTTTCACACGCTTCGTTTTATACCTGCTCGAGACATAAATAACGCCCGGCTGAATTTTAGCGGCTCAATTATACTCAGGTTTCAGAATGGCAGAAATATACGAATTGAAGCAGAATGGCTTCCACCAGAGGCTCAGCCGGAATGCCGCATAACAGACTGAAATGATTAGAGTTACTTGACATTATGTGGAGCAGGCGGAGAAGCCAACGCAATAATTGCGCTCTCGGAATTCAAGCTTAATAAATGGCGCTTGCGTAAGTTATTCTCTTATATCCCATAAGATTGATAAGCAAAATCTTTTCAGGAAATGGCATGGATATTGTTCTCTTAAATACCATAGCTGAAACTTACCGGGAAGTTTCTTGGTTGACGGCTGTATAAGTTATGAAAGAGAGGAGAGCAAATTGAATTCAAGGCCGGAAAAAATCGTGAATCTTCTTTCAGCGGTACTTGTTTTATTTGCAGGATCTTATGTCATAATTTTTCTCCCGCTGAGAATATCGGTGACGATGCGAATTCTGATCGGCCTTCTGCTGATAATATACTTTTTGATAAGGATTCGGGTTTATCTGAAAAAATACCCTGCGGGAAAAGAGAAAGATGTCATAGATAGATATGACCACAATAAAAGTCTTGACAAAGATAGGAATTGAAGTATTATACTGTTTTGATTTTTTGGCCCTATTTGAGAGGTGTTGAGATTGGATAAGAAGAGCAAAATGAAGGCCGGGGCAGTCTGCTTTGTGGCGCTGATATTTTTGGCGGCGTTCCCGATTGACCTATATTCTCAGGTTATCAAGCAAGAAGTAACCGACGCCCTTTCTGCAGGCGACACCGCAAAGGCCATTGACCTTCTGGATAAAGAAATTAAGCTGGACCCGAGTTTTGGATATAATTATTATATTCTCGGCCAGGTCTTTTATCATCGGGCAAAGTATGAAGATGCTGAGAAGCAATTCCAGCTTTCTTATGACAAGGGGAATAAGCTTTTTGAGGGACTCTATGCGCTGGGGCTTGTTCAGCTTAAACTTGGTAAGCTTGAGGCCGCTGAGAAGAATTTCAACGAGGGTTTAAAAAAATCAAAGGATTTAAAGGCGCCATTTCATAATGGTCTGGGGCTGGTTGCTCTGGCCAAACGGGATCCCAATACAGCCGACAGAATGATAAGGCAGGCGATCGTGCTGGATTCGTCAAATGCCGAATATCATGTCAATCTGGGGGATGCTAATTTTCAGATGAAGGTCTATTCTCTCGCTCTATCCGAATATGAAAAAGCCCTCCTGCTCGATACAGCTTCGACTGATGTCTATTTCCACATGGCCGAGGCCTGTCTGGAGTTGAAAGATTATAATTGTGCTCTGGAGAAACTCAAAATCGTTCTTCGCAAGGATTCCACCCATGCCGATGCTTGGATGAAAGCCGGCGGTATTTACTATAAGGCCGCCCGTTCCAGTCGAAATCCCGAGGAACAGAAACAAAGGTTTATGGAGACAATCGGGTCTTATAAAAAGTACATTGAGTTTGCTGGCGGCAAACCCGATAGCGCTACCGGACGCGCATACTACGAGGCCGGAATGTCCTATCTGATGCTTGGCAAGGGGGGAGCAGAGGAGGCAAAAAAATATTTCGCGAGCGTTTTGGCAATTCCGGTCGAGCCGAAAGATATTTATTTTTATTATGGCCGCGCCTTTCAGGGGAATGAAGAATACGACTCGGCCGTTGTCTATTATCAAAAGCATATAGATTGGACAAATAAGCAGGGCCCAGATTTCAAATCCAGTGTTGGAAACGATGAACTATATAGACGAATCGGCGAGTCTTATGAAAGCCTGAAAGATTATCAGAATGCCGTCACCTGGCTGTTGAAGTCGCTCGAAATCGACTCCACTCAAGAGAAGCTTCAATATAATGTGGCAGTCTGCTATAATTATCTTGGAGATTATAAGAATGCCTTGGTTTATTATATAAAGAGAATCGCCCGGGGCGTTGATGAGAAGAGTTGGCAGATCTATTATAATGCCGCCACTTCTGCCCTTTATCTTTCCGAGAAAGGCCCTCAGGCGGCTCAGGAAAAGACAGGGGAGACTAAAACTTCCACGGATTCCACATCTGTCGCCAGTCCTGATCCGTTAGCTGGAATAGATTTGCCCAAATTGGCCGCGGAATATCTCGAAAAAGTAATTGAATTCAAGCCTGACAATGTCAAGGCGACCAATATGCTCGCATCGACTTGCCTTTATCAAATTTCTGACTGCCCCAGAGCGATTCAGCTTTTTGAAAAAGTGTTAGCCATGGAGCCGGATAATTGCGATGCACTCAAGTCGATGGGGTATGCCAATTTTGCCGGACTATGCCCCAAGAATTATTCTCGCGCCCTGGAATATCTGAATAAAGCCCTCAATTGTTCTGCCAAGAAGAATGGTTCTGAGTGCGCCGATCCCAACCTGCTTCTTTGGATTGCGCAAACATATCATTTCCGAGCCGTGGACAAGAGGGAGGCCAAGCAAAAAGATGAATCCAAGCTCGATTTCAAGGCCGCTTTTGACTGGTACAATAAGGTACTAAAATGTGACCCGGGGAACAAAGCCGCAAAAGAGGGCATTGATCAGGTTAAATTTGAGTTTTAGTTTTTTTATATATTAGGAGTATTTATGGCCGAAAGTCAAAATAGGGGCGCCGCCGGTCAGAGTAGCGCCGACCCCGATTTGAGATTTAGATATCTCGGCTTTGAAGTCAAACCCGGCAAGATTGGAAAACTATTCAAATCCGACGATGAAAAACAAAGCTGGATACAAAAGATTCTGGAGAAAAGAAAAGCTGGAGTTAGACTTCGTGAGGACTGCACTCTGACAGAACCCCGAGTTGCTCCCTATGAAAGAATGGTCTTGACCGTCACATCATTGCTTTTGGTATTTTCCCTCTTTCTCCCTTGGTTTTCCGGCTACAAAGAATCCGAAATGGCGCCGAAATCTGGTACTCAGCAGGAATCTTCATTATCCGGTTCAACAACCGGCGCCGGAACCACAGTTCAGGCCGGACAAAAAGATGAATCGGGATTTTCATCCCTTAGCGCCGTCAAGAAGAAAAAGGAAATTCGCCGCGACTATTATTCAGTATCTGCGCTGGGCGCGCTGGCGTCATTCGGGGATTTGGGCGGAAAAGTATTCTCTTCAGGATTTATCCTTATGCTCACGGGGCTTCTCTTTATAATTTATATTTTGCTTTGCCTGGGGTTGGCGGCATATACTCTCTATGCTATTTATGGAATAAAGGGCGATCCCGACACTGTGGCGTTAAATCTTAAGAAAATACTTAAATACAACTGGATTCCGGTAATCATCTGGATATTCTGCCTGCTGATTTCGATCGCCGGGGCGGATTATTCATTCAATACGACAGGAACGATAAAGCAGGTCGGCCATAGCTACGGGATGACCGCTTACTTGAGTCTTTTGACCTACGGATTCTATATGTCGCTTGCCGCATTCGTTTTGAACGCTGTCAAGTCAATCGAAATTTAATATGGAAAGAGTCGATTAATCAATATTTGGAGGTTTTACACAAGTGAAACAATCATTATTCATCACCCTGAATTTCTTGATTTCCTTTGTCATTGGTTACGTGGTTTGGGGAGTGATTCTCAAATCTCAACCGGCAGGGACTATCCCTCATTCCGTCTATCAGGGGGGACCTCTGGTGGTTATGCTTATT
Source organism: uncultured Ignavibacteriaceae bacterium (assembly GCA_964498015.1). Lineage (GTDB taxonomy): Bacteria > Zixibacteria > MSB-5A5 > GN15 > PGXB01 > CAWEZN01. The sequence goes on along the minus strand of CAZCFT010000054.1, from coordinate 3,393 downwards.
ACAATTTTCCTGATGCTCACTTCGTTTGTAATTGAGAGGTTTATTTCTCTTTACCGAGTTGCCAAAGGCAAGAGCTCGGTGCCCGTCTTCTTTAAACAATTGGTCACATTGCTTCAATCTGACGATTTTGACGGCGCTCTGGCCGCCTGCGATAAGCAGAGAGGAACGACTGCCAATGTTCTTCGCGCCGGAATAGAACGATATAGACAACTCAAAGGCGACAAGTCAATTGACGCCGAAAAGCGGATTAATTTTACGCAGTCCGCCATTGATGAGGCTAATGCGCTGGAAGGGCCGCTTCTTGAAAGAAACCTGATTGCCCTTTCTACTATCGCCTCTATCGCTACCATGGTTGGGCTTCTCGGTACTACAATCGGTATGATTCGCGCCTTTGCCGCGACCGGTAATGTCGAGGGCGGCGTCATTGACGCCCAGCAGTTGGCGGTCGGTATTTCCGAAGCTCTGGTTAACACCGCCGGCGGTCTTATTTCCGGTATTTTGGGAATCTTTTTCTATAACTTTTTTGTTAATAAAGTGGATGCCTTCAATTATACGACCGACGAAGCAACCTTCGAAGTGCTTCAATTATTGAAGGATAAAGAAGGTAAGTAATTATGGCAATTAAGAAAAAACGACGCGTATCTATCAGGATCGATATGACTCCTATGGTGGACGTCGCCTTTCTTTTGCTTATTTTCTACATGTCCACTACTCAGTTTAAGCCGCCGGAGGCAAAGGCCGTCACCCTGCCCCAGTCGCACTCGCAGATTCAATTGCCGGATAAGGATGTAATAAATATCACCGTTACCAAACGCGATTCGATGTACGTGGATTTCCTCCAAAAGGAGAAAGTTGTCATCGACGGCAATGAAGTCAACACCACCGTCCGGAAGTATGCGGAGGTTGACGCCAGCAATGTCAGCTCGGTGATAAACAGAGCAAGGGCGATAAACTTCAGAGCTCTGATTGTCATTAAGGCTGACAAAGATGCCAGCTTCGGCGTTATGAATGATCTGATGAATTCAATGAAAGAAAACCAGCTGACCCGCTTCTTAATTATTACCGATAATGAGCTTGGTCTCGGCAAGAAGGCGCCGTCTGGCGCTTAGTGATGCAGTTTGAAAGGAGTAATATAGATGGCCGGTGAAGTAGTACAACGCGAAAAGGCCAGTAAAGGCAAAGGTCGTCGACGCCCCAAGCGACGGATTTCAGTCAGGATCGATATGACCCCGATGGTAGATATTGCCTTTCTGCTCCTGATATTCTACATGGTCACAACGGTCTTCTCCATGCCTCAGGCCATGGAAATCAACCTCCCTCCTGAAGAAGAAAAGCAGGAAGTGGAAGTGGCCGAATCCAACCTCCTGACCGTCCGGATTGACGGCGACAACCGTTTCTTCTGGAATATCGGGAATCCTGCCAAGAACCTCCCTCTGCTTATTCCACCTTTGAAAAATGTTCCGGATACGGCCGGGTACATGATAAACTCCGATTCACTGAGAATGTTGCTCAAGAATCTCAACTTTGGAAATCCCAAGCTGAGCACTTTGATTCTTATTAGAAAAAATGCTCGCTACCATTCAATGGTTGATATCCTTGACGAAATAGATCTGCTGGAACGTTCCTGGAATGCTGAGAAAGCAAAACAATTAAAGAAGAAAGTCGAAGACCTCACAAAAGACGAAAAGTTTTCTTATCGTTACGCTATGGGAGGATGGGAGGATAGCGACGATAGGATAGTCGAGGCGGCTTTGGCGGCCTCGGGAGGAGGTATCTGATATGTCTAAGACTTCGAGTCATGCTCTTGTCCCGTATGGAGCCTTTGAGCTCAAGCTCTCATATCAGCGAAACATGCTGGCCGGGACATTATTTGCGGCCCTGCTGGTCGTGGTCGTTGTCGGCGGCGTATATTTGTATAGAGTTCTGACTGAGGAAGATACCGTCTATATGCAACCGACAGTTATCAAGACCATCGCTGATTTAGGCCCGCCACCAACCGTGGCCAAAAAACCGCCCCGGATTGAGATAGCCCAGCCCAAAATGGCCGCTCCGAAGGTCGGTATTCCCAAGCCGGTGGCTGATGATGAAGCCCCGGATCAAAATGTGGTAATTGCCTCCCGCGAGGAGTTGGCTCAGATTGTGGCCCCTGATGTGTCCGCCAATGTTGACCAAGGGAAGAGTAGTGATATTGTGGTTGATATTCCTGACGAAGAATATCTGCCCACCCCGGAGGAATTTGTGCCGGTTGAGATTCAGCCCGAGATGATTTTCCAGGCGCCGCTGGATTATCCTCGCTTGGCCAAGCAAGCAGGTATGGAAGGTGTCGTCTGGGTCAAGGCCTTGGTCGGCAAAGACGGGGAAGTGAAAAAGGCGATGGTAGGCAAATCATCCGGTTCCCAGGCTGGATTCGATGAGGCCGCCGTTGCTCAGGCCTATAACTGCAAGTATAAACCTGCGATCCAGAATGGCCGACCCGTGGCCATCTGGGTGACTTATAAGGTTGAATTCAACCTGAGAGACGCAGGTAAGTAGGACATAAATCGGCAGATTGCGGCGCCTCTTTGATAAAGGAGGCGCTAAATGTCCCGCAGTAGAAATATTCGAGCTTACCCTCGCCCCCTCACATTAAGCTCCGATATCCGACATGATTTATATGCCGGTATTGACTATGCTTTGTTGATCTTCTTTATCTTTGGGTGGTTATCAAACATGATTGCCAATCAGGGAGCTCTTATTCATATTCTTGCCGTAAGAAACTCAGCAAATCCGGTTGACCTATCCTTCGGTCAAGTGAGAGACTCGGAACGAGCGTTCGCTCAGAATATCCAACCCGTCGCAGGCTCTAAAATCCCCGGCATGCTCCCTCCATTATTGATTGACTGGAATCGCAATTCAGGAATAAGCCAGGCGCCAGCTTCTTCACCCAGTTATGCCAACGATACTGCGATCTATTCCGCCGGCGACTCTCTTGAGACTCTCCCTGAGCTCATCTGGATGGAATGTCCAAAAATAACTACCGAAGAAAATAAAGAGGTTGCAGTCTGGGAGGTTACACTTGAGATTCTAATTAGTCGTGATGGCAAACCTATTAAGACCGAAATAATCACAGAAATACCCGCCAATTCCAAAATTGGAGAAAAAGCCTCCGAAGCCGTCATGAATGCAGTATTTATTCCGGCAATAAAAGATGGAAATCCCGTACGATGCTGGATACAACTCCCGCTGAAATCAATATGATTTTGCAATTTGCACTATGCCTTATGGGTTTGCTGAAAAACCTCCATATATGCGAGACAGCATTTTCTCGAGCAATATGGCAAAGGAATCGTCATTCCCTCCTTGAGAGGCTGTGTCATAATTGATGTATGTTTGAATTTTTTGGTATAAGAATCA
>CAZCFT010000053.1:0-17184 GCA_964498015.1 uncultured Ignavibacteriaceae bacterium | reverse complement strand
CCTGGCGTGTGGCTACCGAGCAAGGCGTCGAAGCTCGCTGATTAGGCGCCAAGCGAGATTCGACCAACTCGAAGCGGCCGGAATGGCATATCCGGGTAATGTGGTTGAAAAGGAAGGCATAAGGCGGCAAGGAAAAAGGCATGGTAAGTTCGTGCCCAAGAGCCTATAAGAATCTCAGGAAAAGCCAGTAGATAAGTATATTTACTATTGTCAGAGGGACTCCCACTTTTGCGAATTCCCAGAAAGACAGAGTCTCGCCGGTTCGTTTCTCGGCATTTTGTATAATAATGATATTGCTCGCCGCTCCCAGAATAAAAAGATTCCCGGCAATAGTACTTCCGGCGGCGAGCGCGACCATTTCGTTGGCTCCGGCGCCGGCATGGGAGAGCATGGGCAAATATAGCGCCACCAACGGGACATTGGAAATCATCTGACTTAAGAAGACGCTGACGGTCAAGATCATGCTTAATTTGGTAATATCGACTCTGGCGGCATCGATAATATCTTGAAAAAATTGGCTTTGCCAAACTGCGGCCATCAAAATAAACATGGAGGCAAAAAAGATTAGAGTCGCCCAGTCGATTTTTTTGAGCACCTGAAATCGCCGCGGGCTGAATATTATTATCGGCGCCGAGGCAATCAAGGCAATATAAGTTAGTCTAAAATAAATTGTGGCTCCCCAGAAGGCAGTAGCAATTTTGACCAAGACCAGCGCTATAACTATGATAAGAGACAGCTTCGATAAGAGCGCCAGACGGCTATCTTTGATAGGTTCTTCGGAATGATTGAGATCGTTATTATGGAATTCATCACGATAGAAAAGCCGAAGAATAAAATAAGCTGCAAAAAGATTTAATACCGTTGGCACGGCCAGATATTTGATAAATGTCAGAAATGGGTTGACAAAATTGCCGTTGAGAGCGATCAAAAGATTTTGAGGATTTCCAATGGGCGATGTCACACTCCCTATTGTCACCGCGTAAGCCAGCGCCAGAAGCAATAATTTGGATGACATTTTGTGTTTTTTCGCCAGATGCAGAACTATAGGGGTCCCGATTATGGCCAGAGTGTCGTTCATAAGGAAAGCCGAGATTATTCCCATTCCGAATAATATGAATAAGGTGAGTTGATTGACCGTGCGGGCGCCCCTGAACATATTATATGATAGGTGTGAAAGGTATCCGCTTTCTTCCAGCGCCTGCCCGACCACAAACATGCCAAAAAGAAACAGCATGACATCAATATCGATCGCCTTTATGGCATCAGAAATAGATATTTGGCCGGTAATAAGCGCCGCCAATGCCCCCATCAGCATTATCTGCCAGATTTGGAGATAGATATTCCCAACCCGGCGAATAGCGATGAGAAGGAAGACGGCTATGAGGATGATTATGGGGAGGGGCATAAATCAGCTGTGAATCATTCCATGGTAATATAAAGGTACAAAATGCTTAACGGGTTTAATAAATTAAACCCCTACAAATTCATGATGAATCACTCCTCTATCTTCAGGGCCGCCAAAAACGCCTCTTGGGGGATTTCCACTTTACCTATCTGTTTCAGACGCTTCTTACCCTCTTTCTGGCGTTCGAGCAATTTCCTCTTGCGGGTGATATCGCCTCCGTAGCATTTGGCGGTTACATTTTTTCTAAGTGGTTTCACGGAGGCACGCGAAATTATCCTGCTTCCAATCGCCGCCTGAATGACAACTTCAAAGAGCTGGCGCGGAATTAGCGTCCTAAGCTTCTCGGTCAAGCTGGCGCCGTATTTATACGCCTTATCCCGATGGATAATTACCGAAAGGGCGTCAACGGACTCGTCATTTATCAATATATCAAGTTTCACGAGATTCGATTTCTGGTAAAATGGAATGTCGTAGTCAAGTGAGCCATACCCCCGTGAAATTGACTTGAGCTTGTCATAAAAATCGAAAATTATTTCGGAAAGAGGAAAATCATAATTTACGATTGCCCGTGCCTGAGTAGGATACTCGGTATTCTTATATATTCCTCGCCGCTCAGTGCAGAGACGCATAGTCGGACCCAAAAATTCCGGCGGGGTGATTATCTTCGAATCGACATAAGGCTCTTCGATATAATCAATCTTTCCGGCCTCGGGCATCCGGGCTGGGGAATCTATGGCAATCACGCTTTGGTCGCTCAGATGAATAAGATATTCCACATTCGGAACAGTATTTATGATAAGCTGATCATATTCCCGGGCCAGACGCTCAGTGATTATTTCCATGTGCAACATGCCGAGAAACCCGCATCGGAAACCAAATCCCAGAGCCGAGGAGGTTTCGGGAGTGAATGAAAGCGAGGCGTCGTTCAATTTTAACTTTTCAAGAGCCTCGCGAAGTTCGGTATAATTCTCGGCTATGGCAGGATATAGACCCGAGAAGACCATTGGCTTTACAGCCACAAATCCCGGCAAAGGAGATTCCGCCGGTTCTCGAACATTGGTAATCGTATCCCCAACCCGGGTATCGGCGACCTCTTTGATTCCAGCGTAGAGATACCCCACCTCTCCTGCCGAGAGAGTATCAAGGGGGATGTTTTCGAGTTTTCGGCATCCGACTTCATCGACCTCAAATTGTTTACCATGCGAGAAGAATTTTACGATATTTCCTTTACAAACCGAGCCATCGACGACTTTGAGATATACCGAAGCCCCGCGATATGAATCATAGACTGAATCAAACACCAAAGCCTTAAAAGGGGATTCCGGATTACCGGTCGGAGGCGGAATTCTGGCAACTATAGATTCCAGCAATTTATCAATCCCAATCCCGGTCTTTGCCGAGCAATGAAGAATATCTTCTTTCTTGCAGCCGATTAGCTCAATAATCTGTTGAGCTACATCATCGGGATGTGCGGACGGGAGGTCAATCTTATTAATTACCGGAATAATTTCGAGATTATTTTGAAGGGCCAGAAAAAGATTAGAAACGGTCTGGGCCTCTACGCCCTGAGAGGCATCAACCACCAGAAGAACCCCCTCGCAGGCGGAAAGGGAGCGACTGACTTCATAGGTAAAATCAACATGCCCGGGGGTGTCAATAAGATTAAGCTGGTATATATTGCTATCAGCGGCATGATAGGCGAGTCTTATGGCATGCGCCTTAATCGTAATCCCCCGTTCTCGCTCCAAATCCATATCATCAAGCACTTGAGATCGCATCTGCCGATTGGAGAGAGTCTCCGTTGCTTCCAGCAGGCGGTCGGCGAGGGTTGATTTCCCATGGTCGATATGGGCGATTATCGAGAAATTCCTTATAAATTTTTGTTCAGTCATATATTCTTACAATTGGTTGTGGAAAATATAGGTATATACTCTAATTGTCAACCGAAGCCTCTCATCCAGATTCCCTTGACTTTGTATTCGGCACAAATATATTGCTCAACAATCGAATATGGCCGAAATAAATAAATTAAAAAGAGAACTCTACGAGAGGTCCACCCCCCCGTTGGGGCGAGCCTGCCTTAAACTCGGATTGACTCCCAATATATTGACCGTCATTTCGCTGATATTTGCTGTTATTTCCGGTATCTACTTCTGGAAGGCCCGGGTTTGGATGGGAGTTGTGTCGATGCTATTAGCATCTTTTATGGATATGCTTGACGGCGCTACTGCCCGCGCCGGTAATCTTGGCACTGCTTTCGGTGGAATTCTTGATCATGTTTCCGACCGCTATGGAGAATTCTTTATTCTGGCAGGCATCACCATGTCTCATCTCGTGCATCCCGGATGGGGTCTATTTGCCCTCTTTGGCATGATTATCGCCAGTTACACCCGGGCCGCCGCCGAATCGATCGGAAAAATCGAAAATTGCGCCGTGGGGATAATGGGACGGCTGGAAAAATTTACGTTTATAATAGCGGGCTCCATTCTGGAACTTTACTATCCCAATCTGCGCGGACTTGAGACTGCTCTAATAGTTGTCGGGCTTACTTCATACATTACTTCGGTACAGCGTCTTGTTTATGCGCATAAAATTTTAAACAATAAGCAATCATAAGAAGAGAATATGATTACCGCAATTGGCAATCCGGTCTATGATTATATAAAAACCCTGAAAATAGAAAGCGATGGGCGCGTCCTGTCGGGGTGCAGTACTAATGCGGCGCTGGCTCTGGCAAAGCTGGGGGAAAAAACAAAATTGGTGGGTGCAATTGGCCGGGATTATCATCAGAAATTCATTCAGAAGCTGAAAGAGTATGAAATTGAACCTGTAGTACAACTCTCCAAGGAAACCGGAGGATTTTCGCTTATATACTATGATGACTACGGCAACCGAACTCTTGATCTTCTGGGAAGAGCCGGAGATATTGGGCATATTGATCCGCAAATTTATGAATATTCCGACGCTGTCCTCATTGGCCCCATATTGGGCGAAGTATCTCTTGGGGAAATCACGACTATACGCGACAATTTCCGGGGCCTTCTTTTCTGCGACCCTCAGGGGTTATTGAGAAATGCCGACAGCTCGGGACGGATTCACCATAGCAAGCCGCCTATGATTGAGGAAGCCATGGGAATGTTCACCGTCGTTAAGCCGAACGAGCTGGAGGCGAAAGTACTCACGGGCATCGATTGTCGACACGATCCATACAAGGCGGCAGAGATAATCATAGGCTGGGGACCGGAGATCGTAATTATTACTCTGGCAGAACTCGGATCTGTAATTTACGACGGCTTGGATTTTATTGATATTCCGCCTTACAAAATCGACCTTGTCGATTCTACGGGAGCAGGGGACACATACATGGCGGGATTTACCTTCGAATATCTTAGAACCGGAGATCTGCGGAAGGCTGGATGTTTTGCGTCATCGGTATCATCTATAATGATAGAACAGGTCGGACCGGATTTTATTTTGTCCGAGGCTGAAGTTCGCCGCCGTCAGGCAACGCTTCTTTCGCAGGCAGATTTCAGAGTTGCGTTGACGGTATGATTAATTCCCGGCGAGGACAAGACGGCGTCTCCCCCGTGGGTTCTTATCCTCCAGATTCCGGAAATTATTCCTGGGAATAACTGCTTTGACTTACCCCTTAATCCCGTCAAAAAGCGTTGCCGCCATTTTTTCTGTTTGCTCTTTCAAGCTGGCTTTCCCGCGAGCCGTCTGAAAAGCGGGCAAACAGGCCAGTTCGATATTTCTCATTACGCCAAGCAGTATCTGGACAATTACCTCCCCTTCAATATCCCGTCTGAGCTCTCCGGTTTCCATGCCTCGCATAATCATATTGTTCAAATGTTCGCTCTGAATCCGCAATATTTTTTCTCTGTATTCCTGAGTCAAAATCGCGTCATTCTCGTAGCGCATCTTAATATAAAACCTGAGAGATATCTTATCCTTATCCCATAGTTCCGTTGCGGCAAGATAGAAGCTGACTATTCTTTCTCTGGCTCTGACGGCTATTTCACCGGAGAAATACTTCTCCCAAAAGCCGCCGTAATCATCAAGAAATATTTTTATTACAAATTTTAAGAGATTTTCTTTATTGGCAAAATATTGGATGAGGGAACCTTTGGAAATTTCTGCGGAAGCCGCAATTTCATCAAGAGAAACTCGATCATATACTTCCTTTGAAAAAGCCTCCAGGGCCGCGCGATAGATTTTTTCCTTCTTGGCCGAATCCAGCCTACGGAAGGTGGCGGTAACCGCCTTTTGTCTTTCAAGCTGTATAACTATATTTTCATCCATAGCATATCAGTATATAAATAATAACCTATTAGTCATCAATTATATATTGATAATATAATCAAGTCAACATTTTTTTCTTGACCATTTCTAAGATTATGTTAATATAAGAGTATATAACAAAGAAAGGATTCCTGCCTTATGGCGAAAGTAAGAGTGGCTATAATCGGAGTAGGAAATTGCGCTTCCTCTTTTGTGCAGGGAGTGGAATTTTACAAGAAGGCCCGCGAGGACGAGTCAATCCCCGGGATCATGCATGCCAACCTCGGCGGATATCATATAAGCGACATTGAATTCTCCGCCGCCATTGATATCGACAAAAACAAAGTTGGCAAAGACCTTGCCGAGGCGATTTTTACCAAACCGAATAATACCTACAGATTTTGCACGGTTCCGAAGTTCGGTCTTACTGTTCAACGCGGTATGACCCATGACGGTCTCGGGAAATATTTGTCCGAGATTATCGAAAAAGCTCCCGGCGATACAGTTGACATTGTGAAACTCCTGAAGGAAACCAAGACGGATGTCGTCGTGAATTATCTCCCGGTCGGTTCTGAGGAAGCCACCAAGTGGTATGTCGAGCAAATTCTTGAGGCCGGGTGCGGTCTTGTTAACTGCATACCGGTATTTATAGGTCGCGAACCCTACTGGCAAGGCCGTTTTAGCGAGAAGGGGCTTCCTGTAATCGGCGATGATATTAAATCTCAGGTAGGCGCGACCATAGTTCATCGAGTTCTGACCCGCCTTTTCCGCGACCGTGGCGTGAGACTTGACCGAACCAGCCAGCTCAATGTCGGAGGTAATACAGATTTCCTCAACATGCTGGAACGTTCGCGGCTGGAATCAAAGAAAATTTCCAAGACCAATTCCGTCACCAGCCAGCTCGATTATGAAATTGGGAAAGAGAATATTCATATCGGCCCATCCGATTATGTCCCCTGGTTGCTTGATAGAAAATGGGCGTATATCCGGATGGAGGGAACAACCTTCGGGAATGTCCCTCTCAATGTGGAATTGAAACTTGAGGTTTGGGACTCCCCCAATTCAGCCGGCGTGGTTATCGACGCCGTCCGTTGTTGTAAGCTGGGTTTAGATAATGGACTCACCGGCACAATGAAAGCCCCGGCCGCATATTTCATGAAATCTCCTCCGGTGCAATACACCGATGAGGAAGCCCGCCGAATGACCGAGGAATATATTCTAAAGTATGGTTGGAAGGGAGACGCTAAAGCCGCTCAGCGGAAATTGGTGATCAAGGGTTCGAAAGAAGAAGCGGTCGTTGCCACGACCCGCCGGAAAGTTACCAGGAAGACACTGCTGAAAAAGTAGTTTCCAAAGTATCTCCAAAAAGATAGATTGAAGGCGAGTAGTAGTTGCTCGCCTTTTTTGAGAAGAGATGATGAGGAAATTTTTGGGCAATAAGACACAAATTCTGATCTAATTATGAAACGAAAAGGATTTCTGATCACGTTCGAAGGGATAGACGGCTCGGGCAAGACTACCCAGCTTCGCCTGACCGAAAAATATCTTCGGGACAAAGGATATGATATATTGGTTTTGCGCGAGCCCGGTTCTACTCCGCTGGGTGAAAAAATCCGCAAGATATTGCTTCATCGCCCAGTCAGAAGGCCTGGCCTTGACAGGCAAAACAAAATCAATCCTGCTTCTGAATTACTTCTCTATGTCGCCGCCCGGGCAGAGCTGGTTAAGGATGTTATAGAACCCTCCCTGAAAAGGGGTACAATTATTCTGTGCGATCGCTTCTACGATTCGACCACAGCGTATCAGGGGTACGGAAGGGGGATTGATATTAATCTGATTGAGAATCTTAATCGGGTCGCCGTCGGAGAATCTATTCCCGATTTGACCTTTCTTGTCGATCTTGATTACAGAACCTCTCTCGGCCGGCGAAAAAAGTTCACTGACCGCCTGGAGTCAGAATCAAAAGCATTTTTTAACCGGGTGCGCCGGGGATTCCTTGAGATTGCGCGAAAAGAGCCGCAGAGAATTGCTATGCTTGATGGCCGCAAGGGTGAAGAAGAATTATTCATATCCGTCAAAAGCCGGATCTGCCAAGAGGTGGCAAGTTGCCTCCGGACTCTTCTGAAAATAAAATAGACAATTCCTCTCCGTCAAAAGCCGGATTTGCCAAACTCAAAGCGGATAGAAATTCTTTATTCTGGGGGTTTGGTCTATTTGCGGCTATTACTGTTATTTTGACCGCCGTGATCATATTTCTGCTGGCCGACCGGGAATTGTACTATCCCTACCGGCTCAGCGCGACCCTTTCTTTGGTAAAACAGTTCTACCCTGAAGCATCTGATGACCGAAAAATGCTTGGCCTTGCCCGCGATGCCGTAATTTCCCAGCTCGATCGCTTCTCCGGATATTTGGATCGGGGAGAGCTGGATAGAGCGATGGAGGAATTCAGCGGGAGTTATGGAGGAATTGGCATTACGGTAGTAGGGCATAAGTTGGGTCTTCAGGTAATGTCGGTGCGAGAAGATGGCCCTGCCGCCAAAGCAGGAATCAAAACCGGCGATATAATCATAAAGGCAGGCGGGGTCAACATGGAGGGTATGAATCCTTACCGGGCCACTAACTATTTGCGCGGCCTCGAGGCTTCCATTGTCGAAGTAGTCGTACTTCGAAATGATCTGGGTGATATGCTGACTTTTAAATTAACGCGCGAAAAGCTGAAATTGATCCATGTGTCCTATGCCGGAATTACTGTTAAAAAAAGCCTTTATATTAGGCTTCTTGATTTTGAAGCCGGCGCCGCAGATGAAGTATCCGCAGCTCTTGATTCCCTGTATTTTAACCGAAAGGATTCTCTGCGCGGCATAATTTTGGATTTGCGGGGGAATCCCGGCGGGTTGTTGTACGAGGCTATAAGCCTATCTGATTTGTTCATTGGTAAAGGCCATCTAATTGTCGGCATCAAAGGGCGCTCTTGCTGGAGCCAGTCAGAATTCTATTCCTCTCCGTCAAAGGCCGGATTTACCAACAATGAAGATATTACTCACGGCCTGCCACTGGCCATAATTGTTGACCGCGGCTCGGCGTCCGCTTCCGAAATATTCGCCGGAGCCATGAAATATGCGGGACGAGGAATATTAATCGGCGATACTACTTTCGGGAAAGGATTGGTTCAGGAACTGGATAGGCTTTATGATGGCTCCGGACTTCGAATAACCACCGCCCGGTACTATTTCGAAGGGAACAGATTCTTGAATGACCCCAATTCGCCGATTCTTGACAGCGCCGCAGGAATCGCGCCTGATTATTTTATTGAATTCCCTGAAAATGAGCCGTTCCCGCTCAGCCTTGAAAATTCATTATTGCTAAGAGATTTCGCCCTCTCCCGAAAAGATGACGCCTCCCTTGATTCCGAAGCTTCAGCTATCCCCTCAAAATGGTTTGGTGACTTCGAATTTTTTGCCCGCCAAAAAGGTTATAAATACAAATCGAGTCTGACCGAGGAAATCATATATACGATGGATGAGTCAGTTTTTGAGAAAGACTCCGAGTCAATACTGGAAGCAATCAAACATCTTTATCATCTTTCCCTCAGCGAAGACAGCGCCCAGTTTGTGGAATATCGCGATTATATACTCCGCCGGCTTTTTCAATATGCTCTTGAGGCAAAATTCGGAACCGGCCTATCATATCGCCAGGCCATTCTCCCATATAGGCAGGATATTGCTTTGGCCGAAAAGATCTTTCAAGATAGAATTGAAAATAAATGACCTTCGGATTTGTATAAAAGCGGAATCCGACATAGTTTCAAAAGAACTCTATTATGGATAATAAGAAACTCATAATTTTCTCCGATTTCGACGGCTCTTTCACTGCCAGAGATGTCGGCAATCGGGTCTTCACCATATTTTCCGGCGGACAGAATCGGAAACTTGTGGACGATTGGAAAAAAGGATTAATCTCATCCCGGGAATGCCTCTTGAGGGAGGCAGAACTAATCAGAATTACGCCCGATGAATTCTATTCATTTATTGGGAATTTCGAACTGGTTTCGGGGGCAAAGGAACTATACAATCTGTCAGTGGAAAATGAAATTCCTTTTATCCTTATTTCGGACGGCCTTGACTTGTATATCGAATATATTTTGAACAAATATCATTTGGAAAATATTCCTTTCCATGCCAACCATGGGGCTTTTAGAAATGGCGGCATCACGATTGAATTTCCGTACAATAACGATAGCTGTTTACGTTGTGGTTCCTGCAAGGGGGAAAGAATAAAAGAGATCGTTGCGCAAATTACGCCGGGGGAAAAAAAGCGGGAAGTTATCTTTATCGGAGATGGTCTATCAGATATTTGCGCTCTTTCCCAAGGCGACATTATTTTCGCCCGGGGCGATTTGCTTAATTACTGTCGTACGCATAATTTTGACGCTATTGAATATCAGAATTTTTTCGATATATTGAAATGGTTGAAAAATTCGGGTCGTATCACCGGATAGACTCAAACATGAGCCAATTTTCAGGAGACTTGGTATGAAGGCGATTATCATGGCCGGGGGGTTTGGCACCCGATTGAGACCCCTAACCGTTAACATCCCCAAACCGATGGTCCCGATCGGGAATATCCCGATGATGGAACATGTCGTAAATCTCCTCAAAAGAAACGGATTCGATGATCTGATAGCGCTTCTTTTTTTTCAGGCTGAGGAAATTCAGAATTATTTCAAGGATGGCCGCAAATTCGGGGTCAAAATAGATTATCTTCAACCAAGCGATGATTACGGTACCGCCGGGGCGGTAAAGTTTGCCGACAGTTTTATTGATGAAACTGTTCTCGTAATTTCCGGCGACCTTCTCACTGATTTCAACCTGAATCACGCCATAGAATGGCATCATCAAAAAAAGGCGGAGGCGACCATTTTACTCACGCGAGTCGAGAATCCTCTCCCTTATGGAATTGTCATTGTCGATGATGAAGGAAAGATTGTTCGATTTCTTGAGAAGCCATCATGGGGAGAGATGTTCTCCGATACTATCAATACCGGCATATATATTTTGGAACCCCATGCGGTTCGCCTCGTTCCGCCGAGGACAAATTTTGATTTCTCCCAGAACCTGTTTCCCCTGATGCTTTCCAAGAAAATGGGGCTTTATGGGATAGTTGCCGACGGGTACTGGAAGGATGTCGGGAATGTTGATGAATATGCTTTAGCTCATACCGATCTCCTGTCTGGTAAGATAAATCTCGATCTCGGCATGGAGAGAGTTAAAATTGGCGAGGGGCACGCGTATATCGGCAAGAATGTTCATCTTGGACAAAATTTAAAAATCTCGGGTACAGCCATAGTCGGCAATAACGCCGCCATTGCCGACGGAGCCGAGATAAATGATTCGGTAATCGGCCAGAGGACGAGAATCGGCGAGAAATGTGAAATTAGTAATTCTGTCATATGGTCTGATGTCTCGGTTGGGGCCGAATCGCAGTTGGACCGGGCGATTGTATGCGCACGCTCCAGAATGGGCGAAAATGTGGCCTTGCTCGATAATGTCATCATTTCTGACGATTGCACTATTGGTTCCGGCGCCACAATTAAGGCCAATTGCAAGGTCTGGCCGGGGAAATCTGTCGATGACGGAGCGATCCTTTCTTCCTCACTTGTGTGGGGGGACAAATGGAATAGAGAACTTTTTACCCAGTCCAAAGTAACCGGCCTGGCTTTGACCGAATTGACACCTGAAATGACAGTCAAACTGGGGGCCGCCTTTGGAGCCTTTTTGGGGCCGGGGAAAACGGTTGTGACCAGCCGCGACGCCTTGGATGTTTCCCGCCTTCTCAAAAGAGGACTTATTAGCGGTTTCCTGGCGGCCGGGGTTGATGTTGACGACCTCGAAATGATGCCGATTCCAGTTGTGCGATACGCTCTCAGAAACGGGACCTACGGGGCGGGAGTCTTTGTTCGGCATAATCAGGGAGATTATCATCAGATCGAAATTATATTTTTTAACGGCGACGGGCTGGATATGCCGACTGCTAAACTTAAGAAGGTCGAACGGCTTTACTTTGGCGAGGATTTCCGCCGCGCCAATCTGGATGAAATTGGGCATCTTGATATGCCGGCAGGTGTGCTTGAAAATTATCGGCAAGACTTCATCTCAGCCATCAACCCGGATATAATCAGAAAATCCGGATTCAAAGTGGTCATTGATTATGCCAATGGCGGGGCGGCCGCGGTTTTTCCGACAATTTTCTCCCAGTTAGGGATAAATGTGATCGCCCTTAACGCTTACCTCGATCCTCGTCAGTTTTCCCGTTATCCCGACGAAACGGCGGAATCTATAGTCCAGCTCTCTTCGATAGTTAGATCGCTTCATGCCGATATAGGCTTTCATATTAACCCGGCCGCGGAAAAGCTGACCGTGGTCGATGAAAACGGAAATCTAATAGACAGCCAGCTATTATTACTTCTGGTCACTGACCTCTTCCTGCGTTCGCACCCCTCTCGAAGGATCGCCGTGCCGGTTTCCGCCTCAATGGGAGTGGAAAGGATTGCCTCGAATTACGGCATCGAAGTTCTCAGAGTACGCAACACCCATCTGGCCATGATGGAGGCTTATCAGGCAGGCGGGGTCGATTATGTCGGAGGAACGCTCGGTGGATTTATCTTCCCCAGTTTCCAGATGGGAACCGATGCCATTCTCGCGATTGCATTTATTTTGGAGATGATGGCTCGCCAAAAAATCAGACTTGGCGAATTGCGCAGCGAATTCGAAAATTATATTCGTCGGGAAATAAAAGTCCCTTGCCCGTGGTCCAAGAAGGGTCAGGTTATGCGAAAGATTATCACCGACACAGATACCAAGAATCGCCAACTAATCGATGGCGTGCGGATTTTCGAACCCGACGGATGGGTGCTGGTGTCGCCGGATAGCCTGACTGCCGCTTTTTCAATACAGGCCGAATCAGAATCGCCGGAATCGCTGGATGAACTCATAAATCGATATAAGTCCATCGTGGAAGAAGCCCAGGTCTAATAGATTTATTCCCATAATGCAAATCGCCCCGATGTTGATCGAGGCGACCCGCAGGTAATAGGTTGGGAAGAATTTATTTTTCTATATCGGCGTCATCCTTGCTATTTCTAATTTATTTTACTCAGATTCATCGCAATTGTTTCAAGATTTCTCGAAAAATTAAAAGATATGATTTGATTTTCCAGAATCTTATTCAGGTTTCAGTAATTAATCGATTCTTGACAATTACCTAATTATTTCTTAGTATTAGGCACGTTCTTTGTTGCTGAATGAGAACAGATTATGGAGGATTTTCTATGAGAAAATTAGCAATTTGGGCTGTCATTTTTCTTCTTTCCGTTGTACTCCTGATGGCTGGGCAGACCATAACTATCAAGGGCTCCGACACCTTGGTGATGCTTGGACAGCGATGGGCGGAAGAGTATATGAAAAAAAATCCCGGCGTTAGCGTTCAGGTTTCGGGAGGCGGCTCCGGTACCGGAATCGCGGCCCTGATAAATGGAGGAACTGATATTTGTGAAGCCTCTCGCGATATGAAGGAGCAGGAGTATAAAGATGCAGAATCCAAGGGCATCAAGCCGGTTCGCTTCTCCATGGCCCTCGATGGAATAGCCATATTCCTACATAAGGAGAATCCTGTCGTCGAATTGAGTCTAACTCAACTGAAGGATATATATACGGGAGATATCACCAATTGGAAGGAAGTCGGCGGTCCGGCTCATGTTATTATTCTATATGGCCGAGAAAACAACTCCGGTACATACGCCTTCTTTAAAGAACATGTCTTAAAGAGCGAAGATTATGCGGAGCAAACTCAGACGCTCCCAGGGACAGCGGCCGTTGTGAACGCGGTGGCCAGGGATAAATTTGGAATCGGTTACGGCGGTCTGGCGTGGGCCTCAGGTGTCAAGTTCGCTGCTGTCAAAAAGGCCGACACGTCTAAAGCTATTCTTCCGTCGGATACAACTGTCTCCAACAACAGTTACCCTATTTCACGCGAGCTATATTGGTTCACCAATGGAATCCCTACGGGCGATTTGAAGAATTTAGTTAACTGGGCTCTCTCCGAGGAAGGGCAGGAAATAGCAAAATTGGTTGATTATGTGCCTCTCCCGAAGGAATTGGCTGAAAAGAATGTAATAAAGTAGTGCGAATTTTATAGCGACAAGACCATTCTCTCTTTCGATTGGTGGGTGGGGAGCCCGAAACCCTATCCGCCATTGCTTTTCGCCTAGAGATGGAAAAGTATAATTTTAAACCGAAGTCTCGGCTAAAAGAATTTCTGGGCGAAAAACTGATCGCCGCCACAGCGCTCGTGGCGGTCGTCGGGATTATCCTGATATTCATTTTTATATTCAAAGAATCCTTGCCGATTTTTACCTCCCACGAAGTGAGAAAAGAAGCCAGCCTCGATAAGATGATCTTTAAGCAGGAATTTTATAAAGGGCGAGAACCGAAGTGGTCATGGCAACCGAATTCCGATGTTCCCAAATATTCATTATTCCCTCTCTTTCTGGGAACGATAAAGGCCGCTTTGGTCGCGATGCTTTTTGCCATACCGTTGGGAATCGGCGCTGCCATTTACTCATCAGAGTTTGCCCCAAGGAGACTGCGGGAAATCATCAAACCGGTTATTGAGCTTCTGGCCGGTATTCCGTCGGTTGTACTTGGCTTCTTTGCACTTATTATTCTGGCGACATTTCTGCAGAAAATGTTTGGATTAACTTACCGCTTAAATGCTCTGAACGCCGGAATAGCGCTCGGTATAACGATTATCCCGGTGATTTATACGGTCGCCGAAGATGCTATGACGGCCATTCCGCGATCTCTTCGCGACGCCGCTACGGCGTTAGGCGCCAACCCCTGGCAGGTTACATTGACGATGGTTCTTCCGGCGGCTTTGCCGGGGATTGCCGCAGGAGTGGTCTTGGGGTTTGGGCGTGCTATCGGTGAGACGATGATTGTTCTTATGGCTTCCGGCAATGCCGCCATTGTTTCCGGAAGCCTCACTGATTCGATTCGGACTTTCTCAGCTACAATCGCCGCTGAAATGGCCGAAGTCGTCTTTGGTAGCCCTCATTATAATGTGCTGTTTTTTATTGGGACGCTTCTTTTTCTATTCACTTTTGCGGTCAATCTGGGTGGTGACTTTATTTTGATGCGATTGCGCGAGAAAATCCAAGGGAAAACCAGATGAATATCCAATTCAATTCATCGACGACGGCAAAGCCGCAGATACAACCGCTGAAATTTAAGAATAAGTCATCCAGTATGATTCCCAAGGGCCTGACATTAGCGGCCGTAGTTGCCATTATCCTAATTCTTCTCATAATATTGGCCAACATCTTTCTCGAAGGGATAGGGGTTATAAGCTGGGGCTTTCTTTCGCGACCGCCTGAAAATGGGATGACAGGAGGTGGGATATTTCCCGCTATCTTTGGTACTGTGGCATTGGTAATTCTGATGGTTATTGCAGTCATCCCGGTTGGAGTTCTCACAGCGATATATCTGCAAGAATATACTCAAGCGGATTCCAAGATAACCCGGTTAATCAGAGTGGCGATAAATAATCTGGCCGGAGTTCCCTCGATTGTTTTTGGACTATTTGGTTTGGGATTTTTTGTTGGATTAGTAGGCACGGGAATGGATTCGGTGTTTTACAACACGGGGCGTCCGGTTTGGGGTCAGCCTGCTATAATTTGGGCATCTTTGACACTGGGTCTTCTCGCTCTTCCGGTAGTGATAGTCTCAACAGAAGAAGCCTTGAGGGCCATCCCGAGCGAACTCAAAGAAGCCAGCTACGCTCTTGGCGCTACCAAATTGCAGACTATAGTAAGAATTATTGTACCCCAGGCGATGCCTGGGATATTTACCGGCGCAATCTTGGGTGTCAGCCGCGGGGCAGGGGAGGTTGCTCCGATAATGTTTACCGGCGCGGCGTATTATCTCCCACATTTGCCAACTCACTTGACCGATCAATTTATGGTGCTCGGATACCATATCTACGTCATGGCAACCCAATCGCCTAATATTGAAGCTACCGAGCCAATACTTTATGGCACAGTTTTGGTACTTCTGGTTTTGACTTTTATCCTGAATTTTTTGGCAATTTTCATTCGGTCCAGGATTAGGTCGAGGCGGGCAAGCGCTGGATGAAATCGGACAGAAGAAGAATAAGGATGGAATGAGTCAAGTGGAAAAAATTTACTCGCCCAAATCGAAAATGAAAATGACGATAAGAAACCTGAACTTCTTTTATGGCCATTCTCAGGCCCTTTATGATATCTCGATGGACATCGCGGAGAATCACGTAACGGCACTGATTGGACCCTCGGGATGCGGGAAATCGACCTTTCTAAGGACTTTGAATAGAATGAATGACACTATTCCGGGCGCCCGGTTGGACGGAGAGATTAAACTCGATGATACCGACATTTACCGAGATATTAGAGATGTCTCCACAATTCGCACTCGAGTGGGGATGGTTTTCCAAAAATCAAATCCATTCCCAAAATCGATTTTTGATAATATAGCGTACGGTCTGCGAGTTAATGGAATAAGTGATAGGGGAGTTATCACGGAGGCGGTGGAGGATACTCTCAAAAGAGCTTTTCTATGGGATGAGGTAAAGGACAAACTTTCCACCAGCGCTTATATGATATCAGGGGGCCAGCAGCAGCGCCTTTGCATTGCCAGAGCGCTGGCTGTCAGACCGGAGGTGCTGTTAATGGATGAGCCGGCCTCGGCATTAGACCCTGTTTCCACTTCAAAAATTGAGGATTTGATTGGCGAGTTGAAAAAAAATTATACTATAGTTATTGTGACTCACAACATGCAGCAGGCGGCTCGAATCTCTGATTTCACCGGCTTCTTCTATGAGGGTTATCTGGTGGAATTCAGCCTTACGAAGAAAATATTCACCAAGCCGATTCTGAAGAAGACTGAGGATTATATCACGGGCCGCTTTGGATAAT
This sequence comes from uncultured Ignavibacteriaceae bacterium, assembly GCA_964498015.1. Lineage (GTDB taxonomy): Bacteria > Zixibacteria > MSB-5A5 > GN15 > PGXB01 > CAWEZN01. The sequence continues at coordinate 493 of CAZCFT010000053.1, read as the reverse complement.
AAGAAGAGGAAAGTAATCATGCCCAGGCATTTGCAAAGGGAAATTGAAAGATTAAAGAAGAAAATACTGGAGCTAAGCGCTTTGGTCGAAGATTCTGTTCGGAAGGCAGTAAAGTCGATTGCCGAACGAAATGCGGATATAGCGCAGAAGATCATAGACACGGATCAAGCTATCGACCAGATGGAGGTGGATATCGAGGAAGATTGTCTCAAAATTCTGGCCTTGAATCAACCTGTCGCCATCGACCTGCGCTTTATAGTTGCTGTCTTAAAGATCAATAATGATCTGGAACGGGTTGGCGATCTGGCGTCAAACATCGCCGAACGAGCTATCTTTCTGTCAGGCAGAGTGAAAATCGACATCCCTTTTGACTACCCGGGTATGACTGAGCTCGCTCAATCCATGCTAAAGAAAAGCCTTGATGCGCTTGTAAACATGGATTCCAAGATGGCACGAGAAGTATTGATCACCGACGACCGCATCGATTCCATGC
>CAZCFT010000052.1:0-17374 GCA_964498015.1 uncultured Ignavibacteriaceae bacterium | reverse complement strand
GCCTCTTATATAGTAGTGGCGTCTCGAGAGACGCCACACCATAATAACGCAACCACAATGAAACCACCAAAAATAATCCACAACGAACCCATTAAAATACCAATTTTTCATATGGACAAGAATATGTCGTACATAACCTTACAACGAAAAATGCCAAAAATAAAAAATCCAAAAAACGAACCCATTTTCCATAACTTGCTAACATGCATACAGTTAAAATCAACTAAACGGCTTCGTTTTTGGTTGGCAGTGAACTTATTGTTGCCAGATTTCAAAGTTGCGAGAGGTTTTCCCATGAACTTGATTCGAGCTGTGACCCGGGATTTTATCAAAGTCACAAATCGGACGGAAGAAATATTTTATTTTCTCTTATATTCCTCGAACAGCCGACCCCACTCTGTCCGGGAAAACTTGCGGATAATAGACTTCCCTATGGTAGGATACCAAAACCAATCATGATAGATATTGCTCGCCATCGGCGCCCAGAAAACCAATGGAGAATGAAGAGCGATTTTTTCCAGAAATTTCAGCGGCCCTTTTCTCAAAAGCTGATCCCCCCAGATAACAAACGATTTTTTTGTCTTGAACCCAAAATTGATTTCCGAAATATCATGACCCACAATTTCAATTTCCTTCGGATCCCCGACTCCCAATCCCCTTTCATGACACATTCTTATATATGGAATTGTCATTGGATCAAACCCCATCAATTTCGCCGCAATCGCATCAATCGCCACCGAATCGGCCGACGCCAATATCAGATTTTTCGCCTGGGGGATCATCGTCCTCGGTCCGGCGCCATCGCCGCAAACCGTGCCGTCCATCACCGCCAGTATCCGCGGATGCAATTCCTTCTGCATGATCATCAAATCGACCAGCGCTTCATGTATGTACTTATGGGCATAATGCCGAACCTCTTTAAGAAGCCCTCCAAAGGCATTTTTAACCGCGCCGGTGGTGGTCGAATGTCCGTGCGTTTTTACCGTCGGAAGATGAATAATCTGCCTGCCGATGTACATCTTCGGGATCTCAATCCCCTCCGGAAAAATCTCATTCAGCCTTAAAAGCTTCTCTTTGAAATTATAGACCGTCCACTCCACTTCCGGCAAAGCCGTGAATAATAGACCATACTTGTCCAATACCGGAAGCCAGCGATTATTTTTCGCCCCTTTCCAGGGATTGGTGACCACAGTCTTATTTTCCAGAGGAAATAATCTTTCGCGAGAGTAGCCGCCCTCGATGAGCGTCTTGACCACGCCTTCCACCTGCCACGGTTGCGATGAGCAGGCCGGAAAATATTTTGTCCAGGATAAATTAAGCTTGATTATCGTATCCTGCTTGGAATCGATCACCGATCGATAATTGACAAGCTCCATAACCTTTCGATAGTCATCAACGACATGCGACGAGTCCGTCTTTATTACGGCGACTTTGCTTCTATACATTTCTCTCAAATCCAATCGGTTTCCGCGTCATCCTATCAATATAAACCTTGGCCGGACCGAATTCAAATTCATTTAGAAGTGCCTCGAGCTTTCTCATCAAAGTGGAAATAGATCCATATTGGCGATACTTCTGAAAAAAAGTCAATCCCTTAAGACGTGGGAGCTCATTATCCAATTCCCATGGATGCACATAAACCACCGCCGGTTTCCCTTCTTTGTTCAATTTTTTCATGACACTGCAAGTGTACCATAATGGCGAATGGCGCAAATAACCTCCGCCGCAGATCGGCAGGTTTTTCCCGAAAATGCTAATCGTGGATGCCGGAATTTCATAAAGCAATCGTCCGCTATCCAATCTCATTCTAAAAATCTCCTTTGGCCCCATCGGGTCGCCGTATATGTCATGTTTTACGGGAAAAATCGAGGAATCATAAACAAAACCCAGTCGGGCCAGAATTTCAAAAGCCCAGGGTGTGGACGAATCAATCGACCAGCTCGGGGCTCGATATCCGGTCGGGGCAATACCGCAGGCTTTTTTGATAGCTTGAATAGCCATCTCCGTGTCGGATCGAAAAACATCCTCCTCCACTTTATTAATCATTATATGTCTGAAACTATGGCAGGCGATTTCATGGCCGCTGATGGCGATATTTTGAATAAGGTGAGGGAAACGATCTGCTACCCATCCCAGCACAAAGAAAGTGGCTCTGACATTATGACGATCAAAAATTTCCAGAAGACGTTCGGCATTCACGACCACCCGCGATGGCAGATCATCCCATTCGCGATAGTCTATATTCCCTTTAAGATTTTCGACGACAAACCAGTCTTCAAGATCAACTGTTAGAATATTGGCAGCCATTTCGGATTTGGGATTCAGACAGAGATTTCAGCTTCGTCTGTCATTGCTTGGTCGGCTTATATTGATAGCCGTAATAATTATAGTTGTAATAATACGGCAGAGAGTGCGTCAGATTGTTTACTACTACGCCAAGAACCTTTTTTCTCTGCGGCGCCAGAAGGTCAACGGCGCGCCTGATAACGCCCCGAGGCGTTGCGCCTGCTTTGACTACGATGACCACGCCATCCACTTCTTCCAGAATCAAGAGCGGATCGGAAACAGGTATCATAGGAGAGGAATCAATTATGATTAATTCGTAATAAAATTTCATCTCTTCAATGATTTTGCGGATCGCCAGGGCGTCAATCAGGTCTGACGGGTTCGAAATTGCCCTTCCGGCCGTCAATATATCCAGCTTCTCCATTGAAGTAGTTCTGATGACGCTGCGTACTGATTTCCCATCACTCAGAATATCGGATAACCCATTATCTCTATTCATTGAAAAGAGCCTGTGGATCGTAGGGCGACGGAGATCAAAATCGATAAGCAGAGTCTTCTTATCTTTTTGTCTCGCGGCGGTCATAGCCAGAAACGAGCTGATAATGGATTTCCCTTCGGAACCCATAGCAGAAGTGATAAGAATGGTATGCCTATTTTCAGCGGAAAGAACGGCATTTAGATTATGAAGCAGGCGACGAAATTCGGAAGCCTCCGGAGCTTCAGTATTATAGAAATCAATTAATGATATCGTCTTATTTCCTTTTGCCAAAATTATCTCCGATCATCCTAACTTTGCTTTCCTGTTATATCATGGATCGTGTCATTCAGTTTCAATAAGTATTCTTCAGTCAGATCAAGGGAGCGACGTATTTGGGACAATTGAGGATTTATCTCCAGCGCTTTTTTGAAGCGGTCAATCCCTCTTTGCCAGCTGGATCGGGCCTGGTGCAGGTAGCAGATTGCGAGTTCATTATACAGGTCAACATAGCCGGGATTCTTATCAATCTCCTTCTCCAGCCGATCAATCCGCTCAATTATACTGTTATACGAAATCCCTTCTCCATACATCAAAAATCTGTTTGAATTAGCCGATTTCTGCTGACGGAAAATTTCTTTCTTCTCTTCTCTTACCGCTTTCAGAAGAGTACAGGCGCGCTTAAGCTGTCCTGAAGCGAGCGAGGCAATCGCCTCATCGTAGGCCGAGGTTTTATAATTAGGATTAGTAAGAATGGCCTTCTTTAGCGTCTCCGTTGTCCGACTCGCCAAATCCGGGTACATTTCAAAATCCTCGCGATTAATGGCATTCAAGATATAGGCGATAGCGAGGTTGAAATAGGCGTCGGCATAATAAATATTCCGCTTGATCGCCTCTTCAAGCTCGATGACGGCTCTCTTGCAGGAACCAGCCTCAAGATAAATCTCTCCGAGCAAATTGCGATAATCGGCAAATTGCGACTGCAGTTCCACCGCCTTAATGCCCGCCTTGACAGCCGCGTCAATGCGACCCGAGGCCAATTCCGACTGAGCCAGGAGAAAATACGCTTCATGGTAGTCAGGCTTCTGTTTTACCGCCGCTTGAAATAATTGCTTGGCCTGGGAGTACATGCGCCTATATAATAATGCCGTCCCGAGATGATACATCATCTCCGGTTCGCCACCTGATATTACATCCTTGAAGCTTTTCAATAGGTACTCAAGCTCCAATTTCCTGTCGCCATGGGTCGTTTTGACCAGATTGAGAAGATCACTCTTTCCTATCTTATCGTCATGTGGAAGAACATTGGAATCAAGCAATTCGCCGTTCAAGAAAAGGGAAGTCTTTATAACGCCTTCTTTTAGATCACTAATCGTCTGTATCAAATATTCTTTATCTTCCTCAATAACCTTACTGTCCAATTTATAAGATTCCATCAGAGCTCTCCATCTCTCTGCATTCATAAATGCAGAGTTCAAATTGAATCCTTTCCAATCATCGCCCCGCGGCGCCGGCAGGCGCGGCCGGACCAGTATTACCCGGTCCAAACCACCCCAATTGGTCTGCTACCAGCACGACTGTCGCTACGCCTCCCAAAATGGCAACCCAGCCGCTCAGGGAATTGATGCCCAGGAATCCCGGACTTCGGCGAGAGAGAATTATTGTATCTTCAGGACGAAGAAAATATCTTCCCGGCGCGCCATTTTCCTGATATTTCTTGAGATCAATTTTCATTGTCTGCGTCTTCCGGCCATCCTTGGAAATCACTCTCACATTTCTAAGATTGGCATTTTCGGAAGGACCTCCGGCGAGAGCAATACCATCCGTCAGGTCTGTATTTTTTTCAAGTTGCAGGGATCCCGGGCGAAGAACTTCGCCCATGGCATAGAATAGATTCTTCTGAGTTGTCTGATCGGCCAAAGCCGGAGCAGGCAGACCGGCCGGGGTGCGGGGGATTTCAATTGTGTCGCCTGACCGCAATTTGGGAAGCTCATTCATTTTGCCGGATGAAACTAACGCCGATACATTGACCACCTCGACTTTTCCTGCATCCGCTCCGCCTCTTATTATTAGCACTCGGCTCAAGTCGCCGACATCGGTGGCTCCCCCAGCTTCATTTATAATAGTCCACAGGTCGGGGATATTTTCAAAAGTATATTTACCCGGCGTACGCGCCTGGCCGGAAACAAATATTTTTTTGCTGTTAAATTCAGTGACACGGACCACAGCCTGCGAAATAGCGCTATTAAAACGGGATATCTGCTTGACTATTTTCTTCTCAAGATCTGTAGTCGTCAGACCGGCGGCATCAATTTCTCCGGCAATATCCAAAGAAATCTTGCCATCTTGCCGGACCTTTACAATTGCGTCCAGAGTGCGATCCTGCCAGAATTTTATCTCGAGAACATCCTCGGAGCCAATTTGATATTCCTCTTGCGATTGCGAAAAAACCAAAATGGGAAGGCATAAGAACATGGCCAGTATGCCCCAAAATATCCACAATCCATTTCCGCGTCTATCATCCATAATTTCTCCTTCTGATCTTTTCACCTTCTTCGCTTATCTATCCTGTAGATTCGGCACGCCCTTATCAATGATTTAGGTTATCTCGGTAATTAATAAACATATTGGCTATCAATTATGAACTGATCTCTATATTTTGCCGACAGCTTCAGGCGAATACAACTTGGAGCGATCTCTCCCCTCCGATTTGGCTTTTAGCAACGCCATGTCGGCGGCTTTTATCAACACTTCGACCGCATCGGCATCAACCGGAAAAACGGCGCCGCCTATGGAAACCGAATATTTTGGACTTTCCGCCAAACCCTCCGGCGGCGGTTGTCTGACTGCGATTTTTTCTCTGATTCTATCCATAAATAGTCGCGTCTTGTCACGATTGGCTTCCGGCATAATCAGACAAAATTCGTCGCCCCCGTATCTCGAGACAACATCAATAGAACGAACTGATTCGGAGAGAACTTTCCCAAAAGAGCGCAGTAGCTCATCTCCCGCCAAATGCCCATATTTGTCATTGACAGTCTTCAACTCATCAATATCGAAAATCAGAAGCGCCAGGCTTCTGCCATACCGTTTTGCCCTCAAGAACTCTTCATTTATCCTTTTTTGGAAAAAGCGAAAATTGTAAAGACCCGTAAGGCCGTCAGTATAGCACATTTCCTCGACTTTTTCAAATTGAGCGGCATTATCGACAAGGGGAAGCGCTTCGACTTGGAATCTTTTCAGGCGCCGGACAACATCATCGGAGTTCATTCTTCCATTCCATGCTAATATCGCCCTTTTCTCGCCTACCCAAGAAATAGAGGCCAAATATTTTATATCATTATCACTTAGTTTTCGAATTTTATCTCCCAATGGCGATCCGCTCTTGGCCAACTCACCAAGGCTAAACACCCGGTCAACTTTCATCTTTCCGACCAGGCCGGAATAATTTTCTTTTAAAATCCTATCGGTTTGAGGTTCCAGATTCCAATTTATTGCGATCAACGTTTCGCAGGAATTTTCCGGCTCCACATAAAAAGCCATTTTGGAAAAATCACACTCCTTGCGAAGCATTATCATAAGCTCGGGAATCAATTGTCTGCTGTTCTTTATCTTAAGCAACCGAGCAACGTCACCCGAATTCTGGGCTCCCGCTACAGGTGTTCTCGACTGCGCCAATATCATCTTTTGGACTCGCCCCTCATACTTCTTTATCTGCTGTTCCTGAATACCGATGTGATAAGCGGTAGAAAGGCTATAAGCCAGAGCGGCTGATAGAAATTGAAGGGATGGATTAGTGAGGGGAAGTTCTGTCCTCACAAAATAAACGCCATATAGATTCTCTCTCAAATAGACCGGGAAGAAATAGCTCAGACCAAGAACCTTAAGTCGGTTAAGAAACTCAGCGGGAAACGTCGGTGATAGTTCGTCAACTGGAGAAATATTGTGGAAAGAACTAAGCTTATTCTGAAGCTCCGATGTCAGTCTGATTCTTAACTTCTCCCGATCCGGATTCTGGAAGCCGTGATAATAATTCACCTCCAGCAGTCCGCGGTAATACTTGATGAAGAGTAATTGTTCACATCCCAGAAATTCTTTTAGCACATAAGAAACTTTTCCTGCAATGTCCAGAATTCTGCCGGTTCTTATGTTGTTGAGCATCGCGGTCATCAATTCTCTGATAGCCGCTTCGCTTAATTGAATAGTCCCTTTGGCGCGCCGAAGTCTCAAAATAATTGACGCTGATAAGAATATTACCAGCATGGTCAAAACTATGATTAACGCTATCTCCAGCATAAACTTAAAAAGACCGTCTGAAATCAAATTACTCTTTTAGTTCATTATGTCAATCAAAATATTCCCGGCGTTTATGACATTTTCGAGCATAGAGAAAACGCGAACGGCGCCATACAAGCCCATTTTTTCTTAATATCTTAAATACTTCCCACCAGCTTAACTCATAATCCGGCGCTGTTTCTTTCAACACCAGCCTCAGTTCAGAAATTGTATAAAATGGATCTTCCCTTATCACCTTAAGAATATTCTCTTCAATGGGAAAACCAGGAACAGCGACCCTTGATTTTTTATCGGAATCGCCCTTTGAGCTTGAGCCGCGCTCAAAACCGGAGGGCAATTCCTCAACTACGGTCTTTACCCTTGCCGCCCGGTCTTTTTTTTTTAACGGAGCTGTCTCCGGTAGCGCTCCAAAGGATGCTTTAGCCGAATTGAGATTCTCAAAGGCGCTCAAGATGTTGTCAAACTCAAGAAGCTCGTAAATCTCAAGGACATTAGACACCATATTGGCCAGCTTAATATCCCCTTTGCTTTCACGTATTTCTTTGATGCGTGAAATAAATATCCCCCATCCTGCCGACGAAATATAGTCCACACCGGCAAGATCGAGAATAATCTTGAACCGATCTCTCTTCAAGAGCCGGTCCAGAACTTCCTCAAGTTTCATAGCAGTGACTGTGTCAATTACGCCATCAACCCGCACTATTGATATATCTTCGTCCTGCCCGCTTTCGGAAACAGATATTCTTATATTTTCCATATTCTTAATTATAAACAAATCTTGAAAAATGGGAAATTAAAAAAATGGGAAAAATAGGCCGCTAAACTGCTTGGGTCCGGCTGAACGCCAAAAGCCCCATTTCATCCATGGCTCTGTGATTCTATGCTTCCTTTGGAAAACCCAGCGCTTTCATCCACTGAACAGATTGTTACAAACGTAATGTCATCATTTTGAGCTGCCGCTCCGGCATGACGGTCAACGTCGGAGAGAATCAGTTCAGATATCTGCTTAGGGTTGGCGCTATTATCATCCAAAATCCGCTCCCCAAAAAGCGCTAATAGCCGCTCCATCCCATACTTCTGGCCGGAGCGATCCATCGACTCGGTAATTCCGTCGGTATAAATGAACAATAAGTCCCCCGCATTCAGATCTATACTCTGTTCGACCAGCTTATTTCCAAAATCACTGGCTCCATCCAAAGGTAATCCCAATGGAACACCGGCAGGATTTATCAATTCGGCTTTCTTTGTGATGTGACTTAAGTATATAAGGGGATTATGGCCGGCTGAAACAAAATTAAGTCTCCGTGTGCGAGTGTCATAGATGGCCAAAAAAACGGTAATGAATATCCCTCGTGGAATATCATCTTTTATGAATTCGTTGACATCAACAAGTATCTGATGTGATGAAATCTTCCCCCGTGCCTCAATTCGAATGACCGTCCTGACAACCGACATCACCAGCGATGCCGGGACCCCTTTCCCCGAAACATCAGCAACCAGCAGGCAATAATTGGAATCATCAATTTGAAATACATCATAAAGATCGCCGCTTATTCTTGAGGCCGCCCGATAGCAGGCATCGAGCTTAAGTCCCGGAATCTGCGGCAGTCTGACCGGCAACAGCATCCTCTGAATCTGGCTGGCAACTTCTATTTCTTTAGCCACCTTTTCTCTCTCCACAATATTCTCCCTGTCCCGCCGCAGACGGCCCATCATTTCGTTGAGAGCTTTGGTGATTTCAAAATATTCCTCGACCCCTTCCGGCGGTAATTCTGTCTCGATATCGCCACTGCTGAACTTACGCACGCGCTCGGTAATTCTTATGATTGGACTCACAAAATAATTCGACAAAAGATAAATCCCCCCTATTCCAACCGCCAATCCTATCAAAGTCAGCAGGATAATTTTGAGCCGCTCCGATGCTATTTCCGCAAGGTAGGATTTATCAGTGTATGATATATGAATCTGACCAAATATGTTTTCACCATTGACTATCTGCTTAATCAGATAATATTCGTCCTCATCATTTACGAGATAATTCTGAACCCGGCCAATTTTTCTTGGATCAATTCCTGCAGGAGGAGTATATTTCTTATGAAGATTCTTTATGTCGCGGGTATCCGCCAGAATGCCGCCTGATGAGTCGATTATCACCAGCATTAAAAGTTCCGGGTTGGCTTTTAAGTAGCTGATGGCCAGTTCATCAAATTCCACGTCCGAGCGATGATTGAGAATATATCCGGCTGATTGCGCAACCACCGTTTTTGACAAAGAACCTACCGTATCATGAAGATGCTGATATATCCTTTTGACACTTCGGCTATTAATAAATAGATAGGAGCCGGCAATTATCAATAGCATTATAATAAACGTGTAAATTGAAAATTTTACCCTCAGCGTGAACATCCTTCCCATGAACAGACGGGCTTTCTCCGGCTGGCGGGAAATCAGCTTGGTCATCCGCAGTTCGTTAAATCCAGATGCTGAAATGTACTCGACCGAGTCCATTATTTTGTTTATCATGTAGAATCCCAGGCCCCCCTTTCGTCCTGATTCTACAAGCTTTTTTAGATCGAGCTTTTCCCCGCTCTTGGGATGAAAGGATCTCCCCTGGTCTATCAGAGAAAAGACTATTCTCCTCCGAAAGATCACTATCCGGATTCGTATCAACCCTTTTTCATAGAGATAGGCATGGCGGATGATATTAGTGACGCCCTCTTCAACAGCAAGCGTGATGGCGCTAACGTCCTTGCGCGTAAGACCGGCGTTTATGCACGATTCGCGCACCAGATTTTGCACGGAAGGCAGAAATCTTTCTTCCGCCTGATATTCGGCGTCAATTTCTTTTATTGGCTTACGGAACATTATGAGAAAATTACTATTAAGCGATGATTAATCCAATAGAAAAGAAACCCCCTCAAGAAAGGAATTTCTCATTCCCGAGATTGAAGGCGCAATCTGGCCTGTTCAATATTCTTAATAGTATTCTTATTCCCGGGATAGCCTTTCAGCACTTCTTCCCAGAGCTTGATGGCAGTCTCATAGTCGCCATTGCGGAAATGCTTCAGCGCTGTTAGATATGTTTTCCAAACCATTTCGTCTTTTTGAAGATCTTCAAGCTCAGAGGCCTCTTCCATCGCGGCCGAAATCTTGATAATATATTCTCGGGCTACGCGATTGTCGGGGTATTCCTTGAGCGCTTCTTCGAATCGGCTCTTGGCCTCAGATAGATTTCCATTAGTATATAGCTCCATCGCTTTGCTTATCAATTGTGCATTATAAAGCTCCGCTGAGGTCTTAGCAATCAACTGTTTGACAGCGGCATTATCTGGTGAAATCTCAAGGATCCGATCATAAAGAGTAATCGCATCGGCATACCTGCCGTCTTTCTCGGCCTTCGATGCAAAACCCATCAATCTTCGTATCTCCGCCTCTCTGATTTCCACTGTCCGATCTCTGAGGACAACAAATTTTTGATCATTCGGCGAAACCTCCAGGGCGAGCTTAATCAAATCGAGCGCCGCCCCGTAGGAGCCTTTATCCGTAAAAGTCTTTGCCTGAGTATAATAATCATCTAAAATCGGCTGAATAATATCTTTCTCGCTCTTCTCTCGGCGGGCTCTCTCGTAAAGCGCTTTGCGTGTTTCATCAATCTGAGAAATTCTGGTACGGCTCGATTGATCGTCCTCATTAAATGCCAGGGCCCGGTGATAAAAGATATATGCCGAATCAAAGGAATTATTGCGATAATATTCATCGGCCAAGTCCTTGAAAAAGTGAAATTGCCTGCGGCGCTCATCCAGAATAAGACTGCTCCCACGGGCGCTCTCCAATTCCTTTTCCTGTCTGGACTTTTCTGAGACCGACATTCCAATATTAATGGATAATCCCAGTCGATGCGAGTCGGTGAGACCGTCCATAAATTTATAGGCGTAATCGAGACGAAGCCGCCGATAGAATACGCCAAACCCGAAGGTCAGATTGTCGCGGTCATACCCCGCTCTCAAAGCCAGATACTGGCGATATATCGACTCCATACCGATATGAAGTTTAAGCGAGCGCCCATCAGTCTTTTCCAATCCTAATCCAAGATTATGACTAAAACCCGCGCCCAACAGCGCCTCTCTTATTCCGAAGCCGCCAATAACCGTGGTGGGATAAATCTCAGACTCCTCGCCCAGTCTGAGGCGGGGAGCAATAATGTCCTGAAAATTCAGACCGGCGGAAATTTTTCTATAGAGAGTTTTATGAAATGATATATCCAACCCTATTCCATTTGCTGATTTATTGTCCATCGACTGGCCGACTATTTTAAGCGCCGAGCCGATTGAGAATCCGCCTTCCAGCCTCCGGCCATATCCCAGTAATAATTGCCAGGTTGAGTAAGAGAATTCCCCCAGGTCAGTCCAGTTCTGACGTCTCACTATATCGCCTGTACCAAGCCGCATAAATGAAAATCCGAAGCCTCCCCACCGGGAGCTTGGATATACATAACTGGCAACATCAAAAACTGATCCCTCAAAAAGGGTCACATGCATCAGATTTATTTCCTGATTGCCCAAACGCGCCAGGGCCGCCTGATTCCAGTATATCGCGGAAGCATCATCGGCGAGTCCTACAAACCCGCCCCCCATACCGACGGCACGCACCCCGGAACCGATGGAAAATTGCGATTCCCGTCCGCCATCGCCTGCCAAGACTAATGTACTCACGGCAATAATAAGCGCAAGGCTAAGAAAAATTATCCTGCAAAGTCGTCTCATTTCATCACCGCCAGCTTTAGCCTATAAGATTGTCCTGTACTGTTGTCCCTAATCAAGAGGACATATACTCCATTTAGGACAACCTCCCCTTTATCATTGCGGGCGTCCCATGTAATAGGATTGGTACCCTTTTGACCGCCAATTGATCCCGAACGGTAATCCTCTTCATACACTTTCTCGCCGGCGAGCGTAAAAATCCTCATTGAGACATCCGTATCGGCTTCAAGATTATAAGCGATCTCTGCCTTTTCAATATCCGGATTGAAAGGATTATTTTTTACCATTAGCGATTGCCCCAGCGACGGCGGCGTCACCGTGAAATTGCCGGAAATACGGAAATTGTTGTCGAATTTCCCTCGTACCGGAACCGGTTGATTGAGCCTTGGGCCGGATACAAAAATCGCTCTGATATCTCTATTTTCTATCTTCAAGGTGAACGCCGGCAGACCAATATTATCCTTAAATTTCGCTCTAAATGCAATTTTCCGCTCTGTTCCCGGCTCCAGCCGAAAATTGGGGAAATTCAGCCTGAGTATGTCATCGATAATTTCAGATGAGCCTTGAATCTGGTCGTCTTCCAGAAAGTGGGTTTCCTCAGGGATCAAAATCAGAGCAGGCGAAATCAAATTTCCTTTTGCATCATCCAGTTCAATATCAATCGATTTGACGCCAATAATATTCAGATCATTTTCAGTATTGTTCTTAAGTTCCAGTTCAAAAAGCCGACTTGTGGCGCCCTCAATGACCAACGGCGCATTGCCCAGAATTCCATTTACAATCAGCTCGGCCTGACTCGGCTCCACAATAACAGGAATCTCAAGTGAACTGATTTTCACCTTGGCCGGCTGTCCGGTATTCTTGTCCATCGGAATTGTTGCCAGATGCACCATGAGATTGAATGTCCCCGAGATCGTCGGCGCTGTCAGCGACCAGAACGCAGCGCTATCCGGTTCAACTGGAGCTGTCGATGGGTCCGGAATACCGAAATCAGTTCCCCCCGTAGATATGGTCACTTCGCCCGGTGAGGCTCCCGCTTCCCCATCATTCATCATCCGCACGGCGAGACTGAAAGGCTGTCCATATTCGACATATCCCTGATAAGTCCCAACAAGAGAGTACTCCAGGGCTATTTCGGCGGGTGACTGAACGGTAACGGCGATAGAGTTATTGTCCGAAGGCAGTATTTCGGCATTAGGCGCCGATATTGCCGCTCGGTATATTTTCGCAGGCATTGAAATTGAATCGGCTGTCAGTGAGACAGTTACGTCGATTTCGCCAGTCGGCAATATTTTATGACCATTGCTTATGGCAATCGTATCATTTGTACCATCCTTGAAAATCAGGATAGATACTTCAGAAACCGTATCGGCCGATAGATTTACAGCCTTAACTTTGACAGAAAATTCTTGCCCATAATTAACAAATGGCGGATTAATAGTCTGAAGCTCGGCAGAAATTATCTTTATTTGTGGCAGGTCGGAGACAGAAATGCGTTCGTTATCGAATAAAATAGTGTCCATGCGCTGTGAATACAGCTCATTGCCCTTAATGATTAATCGCGGAGAAAATTTCTCATTATTCAACGCTACCGGAATATGAATATCTCCCGTCCTAATATGATTAACTCCCGGCACTAAGATTTGAGAGTCCGAAATTATCTTAGAATATAGAATCGTATCGTCTTCAGCCAGTTGGAATGCAGAATCATTCTTGAGGAAAACAGAATCCAAGACTATGCCTATTTTGCCGGTGAGATTTATATCGAATTCAAAAGAAAATGTCCGATTAGGGGAAACTGCTTTTGGCTTTATAGAATTTGGCGCATAAGATAGATTCGCTTTGAATGCAAAATAGACCGAATCGAAATTATATAATTCCTTCCAGTAATTATAGCGCCCTATTCTGTCATTTACATAAAGCCCGCAATTTAGAGGTCTGTAACCTTCCTCAAACCATCCCACTTTCTTTATGTCCGGAATGTCTATAACAAATATTTTCAAGGTGAGAATACGCCCATCATAATATTTTTCACCATATGGGCCTCCCAAGCCCCCATAGTCGTCGCCTTCGTCGTCTCCACTGGAATAATAATAAGGATGGAAATCGATGTTATATCTTGACGGATCCAGATCCATATTGGCTTCAAATTGCATGGAAATCGAGGGGATTGTTGATGGCGCGATTATCGTATCCAGAGAAAATGAGCCTTCCACATATTTCAGCATCAATCCCTGAAGTACAAGTACGGGAATATATCGCTTGCTCCTCACAGTGATGGTATCACCATCAAACATGTATCTTGATATTGTAAATAAATAGAGAGTATCCTGGGAATTCTGAGATAAGGAGTCGGTAGGCATTCCTAGATAAAACTTATAGGAGCTATCAGGGCCGGCTGCTCTGATGCCGGATGAATCATAGCAAAAACTCGGGCATGATTTGAAATATCTGACAAGCTCCACAGGAGGCAAGGGTTTGAGCGTGCCCTCATTGCGTATCATGCCCGAAAAGATCGCGGTCGCCCCGATATATACGGTATCAAGTTGCCCCTGCTTGTCCGGTTCAAATTCAATTCCATTATAGTACAATTCAACCGACGCCGAAATACTGTCGCTCGAGGCAGTAATTACCTTTTCCCCGGCGTGGCCATCATAGATAATATTCAACTTGCTGATATCAGCAACGCCATTCTTGAAATTCTCCTTCGATTCTATTCGCGAAGGACTAAACGCACCCGTGTCGGCAGACAATTCAACCGGCGACTTCGAGGCATCAAAATCCGTCTTCAGATTTCCATATTTATCATAGCAGGTAATCGTAGCCGGACCCAGAATCGGATTTCCGATGAATTGAGTCGGCTGAATGTCAAGTTTCAATTCGCCCAATTCAGCCGGATTGACAATAAATGAAACATTATGAGAGATGCCCCCAGATTCAGCTCTAAGTACTGTCTCGCCGGTCGCAAAAAGATATTGCTCCGCTGAACCCGCGCCTTTGCTGACATAGATATCACTTAAGACCGGTTCAAACCCTTCGGGAGATTGCCCGCCCGATTGTAAAATGATGGTGACAATCCCATCGGCGAGATTGCCCGCCTGGTCTTTTGCGTCAGATATCGTGATGATATATGGAGCCCCGGCCATAACAGAAGCCTCGGCGCTAACAGCAAATGATTTCAGCGCTCCGGCGATAACGGATATGGAGCCGCTTGTTCCATCATGCGCACCATCCGTAGCTGTTATTGTCTGAAATCCAATAGCGCTTAATCGGAAATTCGATCCCGCAAAAACATGCACTCCGGAATCGGCCGAGACAAATTTATATTTGTTCGATTCATTATAATGCAGAACGGCTTTCGGATCCGAGGATGTAAAATATATTGAGCCATCATAATCATATTTTATATTATCAAACTTATCGTAGGCGACGACGGTGACAATTGATGACCAGGAAGCGCCCGCTGTCACTGTCTGAGGATACCCCGACAGCACAAAGTGGTCAATCTCTCCCGGAAGCACGGTAATCAACGCCGATACCGCCGTCAGACCATTGTACGACGCTACGACTTTCCCCTTGCCTACAGAGACAGCCAGAAGATTTCCGCCCGATATAACGCCAATAGAATCATACTCCGGCGAGAACGACCATTCTACATCAAGACCCGATATCTCATTTCCCTGCGCGTCATAAGCAACCGCCGTAAATTTGCGGGTATCGCCGACTCGCATCTCAATCGGATCAGACGGATTAATTATCAAGGACACAGGCTGGCTTGGTATTACATGAACAAAATCATTGCCAAATGAAATCGTGTCAACGCCTTTGGATGTCGCCAGTACCAATCGGGGAATCAAGGTATTTCCACCCAAATTTGCCGGAATCAGTATTTCCTGTGCGCCTATATGATTATCGCCGGGATTTAATGATATCGGAAATCCGGAGAGGGCCGAGGAAATAATTCCATTCCCATAAAGCAATTGAAAATGACTCCCGGCTGAATCCAGATCTATCGGCGTGGGGCTATCAAGAAAAATATCAAATGCAAACGAATATCCAACCCCCGCTATCACGGTGTCAGGCGAAATAGAACCCGGAACATAGGTAATGCTATAGGCTTCAGAAATGACTTCGATGGCCTCGCTTGTTTGGAAATGGACACCATCAGTAACAGTTATTGTCTGCATCCCCGCTGTGCGGAGAGTGAACATATTACCGTCAAAAGTATGCGCGCCCGAATCCGACGGTACAAAGTGATATTTATTCAGATTATTATAATGCAATTCCGCCAGAGGATCAGATGATGTGAAGTATACTGACCCATCATAATCGATTTTTGTATTATCATAGCGGTCGAAAGCCGAAACTGTAACACCGGATGAAAATGGAACACCCGCGCCAATAGAATGAGGATATCCTGCTATCAGAAAATGGTCAATCTCCCCGGGCAAAACCGTAATTAATCCCGAATACCCTGTCAAGGATTCATATTTTGCTTTTATTTGACCGAGGCCAACTCTTGTCGCCTGAAAATAGCCGTCCGAAATAATGCCAATTGAATCATGCTCAGGCGCAAATGACCACTGTACTGCCAGCCCAATAATTTCATTTCCATAGCGATCGTAGGCAATAGCCATGAACCTTTGGCTCTCTCCCGCCTTCAACTCCAACGGTTCTGAAGGAAGTACCTCAAGATTTGCCGCTTGGCCGGGGCTAATAATGAAAGTTTCTGATAAAGTTGGACCGGCAATAACTACCAGAGATTTATTGAATATCACCGCGGCAATCTGATATATCCCCGCGTGAGCGGAATTCGTTATAGAATATACCTTGAGAGTGATAATTGCTCCTTCTGGAGGGGAATTCCCTTTCTTGAATAGGATCGAAACAATTCTGTCGAGAACAAAGACTTTCTTTATGACCAGATCGTCTCCATTATAGTTATCTGCATAGTCGACCCTGATTATAGAGCCAAGATCAAAGCCATCGGGGAAACCCAGCGCAATGCCGCCGGAATGTGGAATTCCCCCCTTCGGCAAAGTAATATCGATTTTATAGACAGTCTGCTCGCCTGCGATTTCCGATTCCGGAGTTACTTTGATATCCGGGATTGTGAGCAGGTTGCCTGTAGAGCATTTCCCGATAAACTTCGCCCCGTCATTCCAAAATCGAAGTTCCCTCAAGCTATCGGGCAAAGAGAATTCTATATCGCTTGAATACGCGAAAGCGGGAATTAGAAATATTAATGAAAATAAGATATTTTTTACTATGTTCTGCTTACTCATCTCTACCCTTCAGGGCATTCCAAAAAGAGCAAAGGTCATGCCTTTTCTTGATTTTGAACGATTCTTTTCCCGAATAATCAAAAATAACCGACAACCCTGATCTTCAAAGCGCAATCATTTGCGATACAAATAGATATACTGTTGATTTAGACAATGAGTTTAATTTGAATTGATGATTGACAGGCAATTTAATGCGCGGAAAATCTGTGCCTAATCAAAGTATGAATGAATATGCACAATATCGGCAGTATGTTGCGGCGGTAATTTTCAGG
>CAZCFT010000051.1:15805-17447 GCA_964498015.1 uncultured Ignavibacteriaceae bacterium | reverse complement strand
GTTGCCGTTGATAGTACCGGTCTTAAGCTCTACGCCATTGGCGCCTTCGGCAAGGCTGACATCAGCCCGACCGTTGAATACGAAGTAGGCGCCGCCCAATACCTGATCAACGCTCACAACAGAACCATCGGTAACGAAATGAGCGGTGACGCTATAGGGAGATACCTTCGGCAGAGGCTGTGCATCGCCAATGATGACACGAATGAGGTAAACAAGGTCGCCTACTGTCAAGACGATACCGTCGCCATTGACTTCGGTAGCCGCAATCTGACCTTCTTCGTTAATCGTGAAGGCGGCCAAGCCGGCCGTAAAGTAGTTGGTGAATATAACCGCATCGCCAATTTCATTGGCAATACCGTTAAGGTTAATATCACCGCGAGCGTCGAGAGAGTCAGCGCAGGCAATGTCGATGCCGCCGTCATAGAAGTTGACAAAGCGGACAGCGGATTTCGGCGGCTGGCCAAGGCAGCCATCATTGGCGCCGTGGTAGGTCGGGAAAACCGAATTGTGATCAGTGATGTCGGTCGGCGGGACGCCATAATCAAAAACATGATCAGAAATGGCGGTGATGATCTCATAAAGCTCGCCGGTCGAGGGATGGTAAGCGACTGTGTTGTCGCCGCAATCCATCCAGTAGAACCGAATCGGAACATACATGCATTCAAAATTCCGGTCGTTGGTCACGAAGAAATCAAGCGTGAACAGCGTCGCACCGTCGTCAACGAGATAGCTGACGGGATGATGCGCGCCATTGTTCATGTCGGCCATACCGACGACGCGGAGTATTCCGGTCGGACAGCCACTGCCGCAGTTGCCATTGGGGCCAAAACGATAGTTGAAATATTCCCACTGATTGGCGCCCGAGATGTCCCACATGGCGCCGGGGGTGGCGCCCATGAAATTCAGAGCGGAAGCATCATAGGCAATAAGGAAGTCAAAGCCATAGATTTCCTCTGTGCCCTGCATCTTAAGGACCGGCACATAGGCATGATGGCCCTGGAGAACCGTGTGCAGTTTGTCAATCTTGAAGTCAAACGGCAGACTGCTGACGACGTCCACATTGATGGAGCATGTGTCCGTGGCGCCGGCACAATCGGTAACTGTGATTGTGAATACATAAGAACCGGTGTCAACGGGCATAGTGGGATCAAAGGAGAAAAGTCCGCCAGCGCTGATGCTAAAGGCTCCGGTCGGAACTGGAGCCGCAGAAACTGACCAGGCTTTGGTGTCGCCAGAATTATTATCTGTGGCCGTGAACTGGGCCGTCATGGGAACGTCGCCAACGGTGTAGCTATTGCCACAATCGCCGCCGATAACCGGAGCGGTATTCAGGACGATGAGGTCAACGGTGCAAATAGCGCCACCGGGGCAGGGATGGGTCGGGTCTCCGGCGCAGATGGTCAACGTCACCGACTGACCAACCATACTGCACGGAGGATCAAATGACCAAACAAAGGAATTGCCCGAACCACTGACAGTGCCATAATTGGCTGTCCAAGAGATAGGATCATCATCGGTAGCGGTCCACGTCTTGGAGAATGCAACATCATGCTGGGTGCTCATCGAGGAAACACAGTTGGTGATATCGGGAGGAGGATTCGGCTGGGCCTTGACCGGCCAGCAAGTCGTGGTGAAAGTCGGC
>CAZCFT010000051.1:0-15705 GCA_964498015.1 uncultured Ignavibacteriaceae bacterium | reverse complement strand
CAAAGCTCTGCCCAAAAGAAAGAAGCATTAAGGAAAAGACAAGAACAAACAAATTGCGTTTCATCTTGTACTCCTATTTTGTTTCGTTAACAATTCATTAGTTATGACTCCTTTTGAGTCATTTTTCCCCCTCAGGGAACCCGAAATTCATTTGTCTTTGTCGGCGAGAGCCACCAAGCCGAAAAAAACCAAATTTCGGAAGAAAAAAGTATCAGTTCTTTCTTCTGAGCGCGTGTTTACAATTACCTCTTAAAGTGTCACCTCCTTTCTTTTTTTCGTTGGTTATTTTGGTTTTCATCTTCTAACGCAAGTAAAATTGACAATTTATATTTTCCGATGGTCGGGTCGGCGCTTTGCCGGCTCGACCATAACTATTTCTACCAGCATACTGGGTCAGCGCCGCCCTTGTACAGATAATTAATCAAATAAGTGACATCAAGGGCATTAATGGTCCCGACGCCGTTGCAATTGGCCAAATATAAGATTGGCGGAGTAGCCCCGTGCTTATATAGGTAGTTTATCAAATAAGTGACATCAAGGGCATTTATATGGCCGTTATTATTTACATCCCCGCAAATCCCCGTCAACACGGTCAGCGAGCCATCCTCCCACGAAAGCTTGGTCGTATCGAGACGCCCTACCGTAATCATTTGGACATTGAAAGAATCGGCCGGCGGACCGTAAACTTGCTCCCACAACATACAGACAGTATCATTGGGCGGCTCACCCCAGGATTGACAGCGATACCAATTTGTATCCGGAATAGTATCGGTAATAACGCCTATCAGGTTGCCCCGCTCGTCCGAAAAACTGAAATTCGCGACTTGATTCGCCTGCACCAATATTTTTACGGTTCGGTCTGTATCACCCGGCGGAACATTATAAACATCTGCCAGGATCTTAATAAGCGGCCGATTATCCTGAGGATTGGGCGGATAGCCAATGCCATGAGTGTAGGGATAGGCGATCTGATTAGCCTGAGCCACAATTTTTATATCATACCCATAACCCCCCAAAGACCGCGATGTTACATATTCCCAACCCGAAAGCAGAGTTCCTGTCGTGTCAAAATTACCGGACAAAACATTAAAAGTATCGATGCGCAACCAGTCATAACCCGGAATAAAAGTCGAATCTGTACAGTGGCCGAGAGTATCATGTTGGTTGCAACTCCAATATCCCAACTGCAGAGAAGAGTCAATACATAGCTGGCCGTTCCACTGAGTGCATATCCAATACCACGAAGCGAAAATCGTGTCTTTGCAGATACCCGCATCCCATACTGTACAGCGCAGATAAACAGTGTCAATTATTGTGTCATTATTGGTTTGAAAGACAATTAGATCGGGGCGATCCAACAAAAGCCACAGCGCCACCCCGGCTACGGTGTCCGTATAATTCTTCATATAGACCGAAATGACTGCATTTTGTTGGCCCGGCGCTCCACTGGCATTTTGAACCCAAACTTCCAAGTCGGGATAAATCTGTGCCTGCCCTGACGGCAAAATCGCCACCAACATCAAGCCAATGACGACACCCATGTATCCAAGCCTTAGGGATCTGGGACTGAAAGTCATTCTTTCCTCCTTACTTCCTTACTTCACTTCGATTTGATTTAATCGTTTTATTCAATCCCTTAGCTAAACTCCAATAATCTGCAACCTCAAGAATTAAATCGTCTTATGCCGACGCTCAAGCCAAGGTGGTTTATAATTCACCTATCGGCTTTTTTATCCTTTTTTACAGTCTTGTTAAATCTTTCAACAATCCTGTCAATCAATTGCCGCTTTTCATTTTAAGAGGCCCCCCACGGCCAACTTAAAACTTAGGAGTATTCTTGACTTTTTTTCTTCAGGGCTTTTGAAGACCTAATCAGTTTGCCTTATTATTTATTTTAACAAGGTTCCTTTTTGCGGACACCATTCCTATCATCCGAAAAGAATATATATGGATTCTCCTTTTCTGTCAATAGATATTTTCGAAAATTTCAAATTATTTTTCAGTCCCGAAAGACCTCTAATTTATTGCTTTCCAAACTAATATAACCCCCTTGGCGCTTGGCCATAACAAATAACAATGTCGGCTCCGGCTTAAATCCCAGAGACCGCCTTATGGCTCATAGCATAAATTGTCCCGACTTGCCGAACCCTGACTGCTGGAATTCATTACTTCGGGAAATTCCGGCCCATCAGAAGCCGGACTGATAAGGCATCGGACGCGAAGCCTCCATAAGATATTTATCAGAGAATTCTACTAAACATCAACAGTGCGTATTCCTGGTCGCGTGGCATTCCCAAGTCAATTCACGATCGGGGATTGACTTGGGGATGAACCAATAATTGGTAACCCACCCAGCAGGGCTTGTTGAAAAAGTCCCAAAATGTGAGAGGCATATTCCTGAAGGACCGAAAATTGGTTGCTTTGCAATCATTAATTGCTGTTCTTAAGCATAAATTCGAAATCACAATGAGATTCTAACATGGCCAAATTGATGTCCAAAAAAACAAAGGAGATAGTCCAGACGACGGCCGTGCTGGTCGTTGCCGTTCTTTTCATACTCCTCTATATTATTTATCCATTGATAGTAATTCCCGGACTAACCGCCCGTCCAGACCGGAAAAAATTTGAAAACCGCAATTTTCACCTGGCCAACGACCCGTCGGCATTTGTCGCCGCGGGACTTATGCCGGATACTCTTTCGATCATCTCTGATGACAATATTCATCTGGCGGCGCTCTATTTTGGTCCTGAGGTCTCTCCCTCTGGAAATAAAGGGACAATCATTTTATTGCATCCTGACGATACCGATCGAACCTCTTTGATAGATTATGTCCGGCCCCTTCTCGATTCTGGTCTGTCTGCTATTCTTTATGATCAACGCGCTTACGGACTTACGGGTGGACGCTACCACTCTGCCGGAAATCTTGAGGCCGACGATTTGGTTGAAGTGATATCCTTTCTCAGTCTGCGCGGAAAACTGTCTCAGCCCCTTCTGATTGTGGGATTTGATGCCGGGGCCGATGCCGCTCTCAACGCCGCTCAGAACGAAAAGAGAATTTCAGCCGTTGTCGCCATTAACCCTTATCTGAATTCCACCAGATGGCTGGCCGAAAAGAAATCGAAAAACGGCGCTCTTTCCATACCTTTCTATAAATCTGTCTATGCCTGGTGGTATCAGAAGCTTTCGGGATACCCCATGGCGAGGTCAAATATAAAAGAGATGAATCCTGTCAACTCAAGGACTATCTTGATTGAAGGTCAGGTGTCGATGAATTCACCAGAGGTCCTAAATCTCAGGGAAATCTCGCCTCCCAATTTTCTAACTGAACAACCAAGACCCAAAGATACCGACAGCTTGAGGCAAATGATTCTTGAATCGATTTATCTTTTGGCGGGCAATCGGTTATAAAAAATTCTGCATAT
This sequence comes from uncultured Ignavibacteriaceae bacterium, assembly GCA_964498015.1. Taxonomy (GTDB): domain Bacteria; phylum Zixibacteria; class MSB-5A5; order GN15; family PGXB01; genus CAWEZN01. The sequence continues at coordinate 12,282 of CAZCFT010000051.1, read as the reverse complement.
CCCGTGCAGAGAAAAAAGATTTGAAACCGCATCAAAACCGGCCGCCTGTAAATAGGCAAACCGCCAAATTACCTAAATTAGTAGTACACTATAATAATTATTTTTTTGCTGCTGGCAAATGATTTGACAATTCCGCCGTAATTAATACATGTTAACATGGAGTGCGGGCGTCCATATTGCTCCGCCTCGTCAATGAGAAATGTCCTCGCCTGACGCTCCTTAAGAATCATTAAATAAGCTTACCGGAGGTGTCCTATGACACGCAAGCAAGTTTACTCGGAGATCGAAGAAACACTCGGTCTGGCGCCCACTTTTATCAAGGCTCTTCCCGATTCTACGCTGGAGATGGAATGGCAGTTGATGAAGCGGGTGCAGTTCGAGGAGGGGCCTATACCCAATAAGTATCGCGAGCTCATGGGCGTGGCTATTGCAGCCGTGACCAAGTGTCGCTACTGCGCCTTTTTCCACACTGAGATCGCAAAGCTTAACGGCGCCACTAAAGAGGAAATTGAAGATGCCGTGCACTTTGCCAAGTCAAGCGCCGGATGGAGCGCTTACCTGAATGGTCTGCAATTTGATTTCGACCAATTCAAGAAGGAAGTGCTTCAGGTATGCGAACATACCAGGGAACTCCAAAAAGTCTGAAATTTATTAGCGGGGACAGAACCCGCGCCGGCGGGTTCTGCTTCCGCAATTGAGGAATCTAAACTTTCCATTCCCGATATAACTGGCCAATTTCAGCGGCAAGAATGAAAATAATCGACGAATAGTATATCCAGAAGGCTACTGCCACCACCAGCATATAAGCTCCATAAATCTGCTTTAATGACGCCAGATGGGTTATATAATACCCAAACCCCCATTTGGCCAATTCCCAGAAAACTGTCGCCCAGAAGGCGCTCAAGGCTGGTACTTTCCATCCTAATCGGGCGTATGGTATCAGGTAGTAAAGAACCGAAAAAATGCAAAAAGTGAGGAAATAGGAAAAGATCGTAATCAAATAGGATGACTTATAGCCGAATCGGAATAACTTTAACAATTCCGTTTTTTCGGCAGAATGTCTCAAAAGGTCAAAGACCGGCAATATGGCTGTCAAAGCCAGAAAGAAAAGCGCCACTAACAGCACCATCCCCAAATCCCGCAATTTGCCGACAAGATAGTTTTTCCCTTTTTCCATAATAAATATTCGGTTCAATATTGTCCGGATACTGCTGAAAAGGCCGCTCGCCGCAAGCAAAAGACCGACCACGCCAACATACCCCGCAAGATGACTATGAACCTTGAATTCCTCAACCCGCTTATATATGAAATCCTTGACAAAGATGGCATAGTCTTCGTATGGAATTATCCGGTCGACGACCGAACTGATTTCGGTCTCAAAAGAATGCCCCTGAAGAAAATTCCCCAGGAAAGAAAAAATTATCAAGACAAACGGGACAATGCAGACAAAAAGCGAAAAAGCCAATCCGCCCGCCAAAAGGAATATATGATGCTCTCCTGCCCGGCCGTACAAGCCCCCAATATAATGACCCATGAAAATTCCAATTTTGTTCAACATCTTCCGAATGCGGGACATAAGTATTACCTCGCAATCCTATTTTATGCCCAACATTTCAAAACCACAATGATATTTTTTGCCGCTCTTTCTTGAGCAACAGTGACTCGGCGCTGGTGAGAAGGGGGACGCCTATTTACCCAAGAACGGTCGGACAAAGCAATAAAAAAAACCGTCCGGCATCTGCCGGACGGTTCCACGGAGTCTTTTGACATTTACTTCTTGCGCCGTATAAAACCAACGCCAGCCATCCCCAGCCCAAAAAGGGCAAAGGTGGCCGGTTCAGGAATGGACGCTGACCTATAATCCATCGCTAATGCGGCATGGTCTATCTTAAGCTTACGTTCTCCTGCGAAAACGGAAACATTGAGCGGGCTACTGTTCCAGAAACCGGGAACAGTGACATTGCTCAAATCGAAGGTCGTATTGTCTTCCCAAAGGTGATTCACGAGATTCCAGTTCCAAGTACCTTCAATCTCAACAAGGTTATTGGCCTCATCGACAAAAGAAGCATCGATATAGAGCATCGCCCGGGTAACCTCATCCGGGGGAACTGAAAGGTGCGGCGGCAATGTATGACCCCAGCTGAATTCGCCCGGGTAAATACCGCCATAAGGACCGTTTGGATCCGCAATCCACACGCCATTGGTTGTACCCGCATCTGTGACATCAAAAAAGTCCAAATACGAAATGTACTTATAGTTGTGGTTGTCAACCGGAAATGTCCGATTATGCCAGATATGCTCAACTGCCAGCGGTGTCGCAAACAACTGAGCCGGAATTACCACAGCCAAACAGCACAAAAGTACTCGTAAGAGAATCCTAAGCATTAAATTCTCCAAGTTAAACAATTAATAGCATCAAATTTAAGAGCAATAAGTGTGCCATATCATAAATCCCTCAATAGCAAGTAGTTCCTTTATTTAGTAGTGTCTTTTATTTCAATTATTAAGAAATCTGCGTGGCTTTTTGTGCAAACCATTGCATGATTGCCTTTTTTTATTCTTTCTATTTTCCCAATTTGCTTGCCGATATTTTGTATCAAAAATACGACTCAGATTTAAATTTATTGACTACTATTATCCATATAATCCATTATCGACATTTTCTCTTATTTATTGAGCAAATATTGGACCGGCCAATATCGAACCCGCAATCTTTATTTGACGGACGCCAGGATTGCCAGACCGATCGAATGCATGATATTTTCCGCCGAATCGACTTCATATGAAGTCGCTATGGGGGCTTGCCCGCCGAAAATAACCCCGCCGGCGAGAGCCTTTGTGAACATGGCCATCGCTTTGTAAATTCCGTCGGCGGTTTCTATTGTCGGGGTGACAAATATATCCGCATCCCCTGCCACTGGGGAGTCCTTAATTCCTTTTTGATGCGCCACTTCGGCGCTGATAGCGCAATCAAAAGATAAGGGTCCGTCAATAATAACATCCTTTATCTGCCCTCTCTCGCTCATCTTGGCAATTGCCGCTGCTTCCATGGTAACCGGGACTGCCGGATAGATAGCTTCAACCGCAGCCAGTAGGGCCGCCTTGGCTCTGGGAATACCGAGAAGCCGCGCAAAGGCGGCCGCATTCTCGACAATGGCGATTTTCTGGGCCGCATCAGGCGACGGGATACAGGCGGCGTCGGTGACCAGCATCAACTTGTGATATTTGGAAGACTCAAATACCGCAATATGGGTGGCAATTCTGCCCTCAGGGATAAATCCTATTTCTTTCTTGCCTATAGCCTGCGCAATTTCCCTGACCGGAATGCCACCGTTTAATATTAAATCTATCTTCCCGTTTGTCGCCAGAGAAATGGCTTCCTCGGCAGGCTTGGCAGAATCGACTATTTCGCTTCCTCCGATATCAAATCCGGAATCCGATCCCAATCTGATAAGATCATTTTTTCTGCCGATAAATATCGATTTTATATATCCCTCACTAATCGCCTTCATAGCCGCTTCTATATGTTCGCTTCGGGATGGCGCCAAAATGGCCATTCTCATTGGCCCGGAGCTTTTCACTTTTTCTTTCGCCCCCGCGAGGAGCTCTTTGAACGTTCTCATGTTGCTCATTGGGCGCCGCCCATCCCGCCGCTTTGATAATATTCTGCCACCAAGCAGGCCAGAGAAACCGATGCTTTTTTATTCTTAGCAGTATCAGTACGAGACACAAGACTCACTGGCGCTCTGGCGCCGACAATGACTCCGGCGAAGACAGCATCGGCAAAATTGATTAGCGCCTTGGCGACAATATTGCATTCTTCGATTGTGTGCATCAGATAAATATCGGCATCACCCACGACAGGGCCGGAAAGCCTTTTCATTTGAGCGATCTCGCTTGATGTCGCCGCATCAAGAGTCAGCGGCCCTTGGGCAAAAACATTCTTAATAGCAAGCGCATCTATTCGGTCTATCAGCTCTGTGCATCCCAGGGCAGTTTTGTCGTACTCAAAATATCCATCGACTGTACCGGAAATAGCAACCTTGACCGGATTTAACCTTAGCGCCCGGCCAACCAGAATGGCATTTTCCAGAATCTGGATTTTTTGTTCAATATCCGGCCTAACCACCATCCCGCCGTCAGTCATGGAGAAAAGCTTATGATACCCGGGAATATCAAGTACCGCTACATGTGAGAGAGTATTTTTTGTGCGAAGATTCAATTCCTTCGACAAAACGGTCTTTAGAAGAGCTGATGTCGAAACAAACCCTTTCATAATGACATCGGCGTCACCCTCAGCGGCCATCTTAACCGCGCCATAAATCGCCTTTTTGACATCCGGCTCATTAATAATATTCATTCCGGCAAGAGTTATTCTGCCCTCAACCGCCATTCTCTCGATCAAACTTCTATCGCCAAATAGAGTGGCGTCAAAAATATTTTCCGCTTTCGCGGAAGCGAGCGCGCCAAGAACATCAATATCTTGCGCGGCGGCCACAGCCACCATTTTCTTTCTGCCGAAGGCCGAAAGTTTCCTTGCCTCTGCAATTATTTGGTCGGAGGAATGGATTGGTCCAGACAGATCATCCATAGGTTATCTCTTGTATTTGCTTTTATGATGTTGCGATACCATGTCATTGTAGGGGCGTCTCCGTCAGGCGCCGGACTGATCGCCAGACGACACTATTGTCTATATTGTCTATGCTAATATTCTTTTGGCGTCTCTTCATTGTTCAGAACCCGCACCGCCGCGGCCGCCAGAGCTTCCATTTCGAATTCACCAGCCGCAACTACAACCTCGCCAAGAAATGAAATATGGCCCCTTAGAAGACCGATTAATCTTCCGGATTTGGCCATACCTCCGGTAAGCAAAATGGCTGCATAATTTCCCTTTAAAACGGTTGCATATGCGCCAATTTCTTTGGCAATTTGATAGACCATGGCTCCATAGTAAGCCTCAGCTTTTTTATCGCCGCTTTCAATCATTTTTTCGACTTCACGCAAATCCGACTGCCCAATATAGGCCATAAGCCCGGCTTTTCTTGATAATTTATCAAGTAATTCCTTTTCGGTGTGCTTACCTGAAAAAGCTAATTTCACCAATCCGCCGATCGGCAGAGCGCCCGCCCGATCCGGCGAAAATGGCCCCATCCCCAAAAGGGCGTCATTGACATCAATAATCTTCCCTCCCGCAACAGCGGCGACAGAAATCCCTCCCCCCATATGCACCCCCACAAAATTGCACTCCTCCAGCTTCTTCCCGCGTTTTTCGGCCTCTCGTCGGCAGACCTCCTTAATGTTAAGAGTATGAGCGCGGCATTTTCGTTCAAGTTCCGGGATTCCTGAGACACGGGCGTAGTCGGTGAAATTATCCACTGTCACCGGGTCCGAAATTATCGCCGGAACATTGTATCTTTTTCCCAGATGATGGGCAATCATAGCCCCAAGATTCGAAGCATGATTGGCATATCTCATCTTATGCAGGTCATCAAGCATTTTATCATTTATCCAGTATGATCCCCCTTCAAGCGGCCGCAGGGGAGCCCCACGCCCGGCGACAGCCACAATTTTTTTGCCATCAATATTGTGGCTTCCTAACCAGGCGTCAATTCCTTTCATCCGAAGGTCAAACTGGTCGGTCACATTGTCAAATTGGGTCAACTGATCGTAAGGATGAGTCACATTTTCTTCGGCAATTTTCCCTTTCCCTGCGAATAAAGCCATTTTGGTCGAAGTGGAACCCGGGTTTATGACAATAATTAATCCCTCCATGTCACACTCAATTGACTATCTACGCAGGACCTCGCCCGCCTGCGCCGCCAATTCCCTGCCTCTGGTAAAGGCCTTGACATTAATATCAACAAATCTGGCTTTGATTTTTTTTCGAATCACTTCCTCCCAAACTGAATATCCAAACTCGAGTCTGCTTGATATCACTCCAAGAAGTAGAGTATTTACCAGTCGTGAGTCTCCCAACTCTCTGGCAATTTGGTCGGCCTCAACCGCGATCACATTGCCGATCTTTTTTTTCAAATCGGCGATTGGGTCATCGGGATAATGAAATTTCCCTCCTGATGCAATCGGCGGCACAAGACGGGTTGTGGAAACCGCCGCCCAACCGCTTTTTTTCAACCAATCAACCGCCCGGAGCGCCTCGGCCTGTTCGAAAGCTATCAAGAAGTCTGCCTGCCCATACGGAATTATAGGCGAATATACTTTTTTACCGAATTTTATATGTGATGTCACCACTCCGCCCCTTTGCGACATCCCATGCACTTCCGATTTCTTCACATCGTAGCCGGCCGCCATAGTTGCCCCTGAAAGAAGTTCCGACGCTAACAAAACTCCCTGCCCGCCGACACCAACTATCAAAATATTGGTTATCTTATTCTCCACAATCACTTCTGCTCACCTCGCGGAGACCGGTTCTTCAACAAGCGCTATTGCCTCCGGCTGGCAAACTTGAGCGCAGAGGGTGCATCCAGTGCACAACATAGTATCAATGATCGCCTTGGGCCGATTATGTTTGGTCAATTCCTTCGACGCCGAAATCGCCGGACACCCTATTCGGAAACAGGCGCTGCACCCATTGCAGTCATCAGAAACTACAGTATATGGCCTATCCATAATCCTCTTCGGCATAAGCACGCAGGGACGATTGGTTATGACTACCGATGGTCCTTCTCTATTTATTTCTTCCTTAAAAACCTTAAGCAGACCCGCATAATCATAAGGATCCGCCTCGCGTACCGACTCCACCCCCAGAGCTTTGGCCAGCTCTACAAAATTGACTTCCTTGGTCTTTTCGCCCATCAAAGTTAGTCCGGTCGCCGGATGTTGCTGGCCGCCGGTCATGGCAGTTATCCGATTATTGAGGATGACAATTGTCACATTACTTTTATTATAGACTGCATCGAGCAGACCGGTCATCCCGGAATGAAGAAAAGTCGAATCGCCGATAACCGCTACTACCCCTTTTTTGTGCCCCTGCGCCTTTTCCATCCCAATGGCAGTTCCTATCGACGCTCCCATGCAAATACAGCTGTCCATCATTTCCAGCGGGGGCAAAACAGAAAGTGTATAGCAACCGATATCTCCCGTCACCGCCACTCCCAATTTCTTCAGCGCCATGAAAGCCCCTCGGTGCGGACATCCCGGACAGAGAATCGGCGGGCGAGGAAAAAGCTGTTCTGGTTCAATTTCAGCGCCGTGAGCTTCTGTCAGGATTCCGGCTTCTTTCAATCCCAATGCGACCCTGTACGGTGACAATTCGCCTAATCGCGAAAAATATCTCTTCCCCTCGACCTTGATACCGGCCGCATTGATAGCCTCTTCATAGTACGGTTCAAGTTCTTCAATGACCACATTTACCTTATGCAGCGCTACAAATTTGCGAATTTTTTCTATAGGAAGCGGGAAACCAAAGCCGATTTTCAAATAATCAACATCCGGCAGATTGTCTTTGGCATACTGATAGGCTATTCCGCCCGTGATAATCCCAATTTCGGAACCGTTAATCTCAATAGCATTAAGCTCTGTTTCTTCAGAAAATTGCCTCAATTTCTCAAGCCGCTCGACTACCGCCGCATGCCGCTTTTTTGCATTAGCCGGAATCATCACATATTTCTGCATATCCCGCTTAAAACCGGATTCCGGCAGTTTCACCGGTTCATATTCTTCGACTATCCCTTTGGAGTGCGAAATACGGGTAGTCATTCTCAGCATCACCGGCGTATCGAATCTCTCCGAAATCTCAAACGCCTGGAGTACAAAATCCTTTGACTCCTGGCTATCCGCTGGTTCTATAAACGGTATCTGGGCGAACTTGGCAAAAAACCGATTATCCTGCTCGTTTTGCGAAGAATGCATTTCCGGGTCATCAGCGGAAATCAGCACAAACCCGGCGTTGACACCGGTATAGGCGAAAGTCATAAACGGATCCGCGGCGACATTGAGACCAACATGCTTCATAGTCACCATCGCCCGCCCGCCCCCCAATGAGGCGCCGATGCCGACCTCGAAGGCCACTTTTTCATTCGGCGACCATTGGGAATAAATCGACCGGTATTCCTCGGCGAGAGTCTCTAATATTTCTGTAGATGGCGTCCCGGGGTAGCCCGCGGCAAGTTTCACCCCGGCTTCGTATGCTCCTCGCGCCACCGCCTCATTGCCGGATAATAGTCTTTTCATAAACTATCTCATAAATTGGCTAATCTTCATCGCAAATATTATAAGAAAAAATCGCCGGAAAAGCAACAATCAGGTGTGAATATTTTCACAAGGTTGGATTTTGTGATTGCGTCGACTAAACGAAAAGCATATCTTCTGATGGAAATAAGTCGCAGATAATTCTATACGACAAAAGACCAAACGGCCGAAACGAACCTATAAGTAAGTCGGGATTTTAAGTCTGATCCAAAAAGTGATTGACTATTTTGAATCACACTTATATTAACAAGGAGGATGCTATATAAATGCCGAGTGTTGCAAGACAAAGTGCAAAAAAGCTGAAAGCAATGGAAATAAAGAGGATTTATAATCTATTAAAGCAATATCATGATCGATATTTGGCGAAACATGGGGTAGTTTTTCCAAGACTTAAGTTGGGAGCCGGGTATACTAAGGACGCACTTACGCTGGTCTATTTGACCCAGGACTACCCAAATACACGGCCTGTTAGTAAAGCGGAATTGACTTCTTTTATTCGATTTTATTACCCAAATGTCAATGATGTGCAACAGGCCAGGCATTTGGGGGAACAGAAGGGATGGTATATCGCCGCAGGCGGGAGAGATAATAAGGAAGTTCATCTGGAGCGAGGTGATTATCAGTTAGTTACTTTAGAAAAACCTTACCCGCGTTTTCACATGGAAAGAAATATTATTCCTGAGAACTGGGAACAAATCAAGACATTATATGATTATCGCTGCGCAACTTGCGGCTCGAAAGAGGGTGAAGCAAATTGGCGTTATCCAAATACCATTACCCGATTGCAAAAAGGGCATAGAGACCCAAATAAACAACTCAGTGCAGAAAACGTCATTCCCCAATGCCAAAAGTGCAATCGGCCTGATCGAAATAACTGGGTCTATGATGAAAAAGGGCGCGTCGTCAAATTGGCTAATCCGTCAGTCATAAAAAATAGCGATCCGGACGTTCGTTGGAAAGTCTATAAAATACTATATGATGAGTTCGCTGGGAGAAATCCTCAAAATGAACAACAATGATTTGAGTGTATTTTTAAATAAAATCACCGTGGGCGATGCGCTAAAATTGTTGGATAAATTGCCGGATAATGCTGTTGATATCATATTGACCGACCCGCCTTATTTTCTGGACAAGTTGGATGCTGAATGGAATCACGAGCAGGTCTCCAGTACAAAGAATCATTACACGGTAAAATCATTACCGGCGGGAATGAAATTTGACCCCGCTAAAGGCAAGGATTTCTATAAATGGTATTTACAAGTTTCCAAAAAACTGCTTCGTGTGTTGAAGCCCGGCGGATTCTTTTTTTCGTTCTCGTCCCCAAGGCTTTACCACAGGCTGGCTTCAGCCATTGATGATGCCGGCTTTCAAATTAGAGACTGCTTTATGTGGCTCTATACCCAAAACCAAGTAAAGGCTATGGGGCTGAATCACTTTATAGACAGGATGGATTTAGATAAGGCCGATAAGGCAAAACTTAAAGAGAGACTGAAGGGTTGGAAAACCCCCCAGATTAAATCCTGCTATGAACCTATCGTGATGGCTCAAAAGGCTTATGAGGGAACCTTTCTTAAGAATATAATAAAACACGAAATGGGTTTGGTAAATACTATGGTCAAAATTGGTCTCAACATGTTCCCTTCGAACATATTGACGATAGAGCATATTGAGGATGCTATCGACAAGTATTTTCTTATCCCCAAACCTTCAAAAAATGAAAAGGGCGATTTCAATGGACATAGGACAGTGAAGCCTCTGACAATATGCACTCATTTGCTCCAATTGACAGCTTTCAAGAAAAATGCAGTCATTTTGGATCCTTTCATAGGTAGCGGTACTACCGCTGTCGCCGCGAAAAAATTAGCGCTAAACTATATTGGCTTTGACATAAACCCGGAATATGTCGCAGTGGCCCGCAGGCGGCTGGGTATGACCAAGATTCGCCCCGAAGAAATCGCGCCCTGCGTATCCATGCCTGATTTTTGGCATCAGACTTTGCACGCTAAGCAACCCCACGCCTGACGGACTGTTGCCGGACTGCCAACATTCACAGGTTTTTCAACAATCTCCCACCGCCCTCGGGCCCCCCCTCTTCATTTTGATTTGACTTGACCGATAATTGATTTATATTGGAAATCCTCTATAGAGGAATTCTTATGAAATTCGATAGCAATATTTTCAAAGCCTATGATATCCGGGGAACCGTCCCTGGTCAGCTCAATCCCGAAATCACTTACCGCATCGGGAATGCTCTGGCCGGATACATAAAACCGAAATCAATCGCCATCGGGCGGGATATGCGGCTCTCTTCCGAAGAGCTTTTTGACGCTCTCTCGCACGGAATAATGGATGCCGGCGTCGATGTGGTCGATCTGGGATTAACGTCCACTGACGGCCTCTATTTTGCCGTCGGCAAATATGAATACGACGGCGGCGTGATGATTACCGCCAGCCATAATCCCAAACAGTATAATGGATTCAAAATTTGCCGCCGGGAGGCGCTTCCTCTTTCCGGTCAGGAAGGGCTCGATAAAATTCAACTGGCGCTGGAAAATGATTCTATAATCAAATCATCCCAGAGAGGAAATATCGCCCGTAAGGATATTACTTTCGATTACACCGAGCATTGTCTCTCCTTCATTGATTTGTCAATTATCAAACCGTTCAAAATTGTCGTTGATGCCGGAAATGGCATGGCGGGCGCAACCCTCCCGCCCGTATTTGAGAAGCTTCCCCTTAAGATTATTCCGCTCTATTTTGAACTTGATGGTTCCTTTCCGAACCATCCCGCCTCGCCAATCGAACTTGAAAATTTGATTGACCTGCAAAAAGCAATTGCTGAAAATAAGGCAGATTTCGGCGCGGCCTTTGATGGCGACGCCGACCGGATGTTTCTTATCGACAAAAATGGCCGACAACTCGGCGGCGACATGGTCACGGCGTTGGTTTCTGACAACCTGCTCGACAAAAATCCCGGCGAAACCATTCTCTATAATTTAATATGTTCCAAAGCCGTCCCTGAATTGATAGAAAGAAAGGGCGGCAAGGCGATCAAAACTCGAGTCGGGCATGCCTTAATAAAGCCGCTCATGAAAAAATATAACGCCATCTTTGGCGGCGAGCATTCCGGCCATTTTTATTTCAGAAATAACTGGTTTGCCGATTCGGGTCTCATTGCCTTTCTGGTCTGTCTTGAACTTCTAAGCCGGAGCGCCAAACGCCTCGACGAAAAAGTCAGAGAAATTGACCCTTATTTCCGCTCCGGCGAAATCAACAGCCGGGTCGATTCCGCCAAGGACAAAATTGAACAGGTCGCGGCCTATTTTTCCGATGGCGAGCAGGACAGACTTGATGGACTGACTGTGACCTACAAAAATTTCTGGTTTAACCTTCGCCCATCGAATACCGAGCCTTTGATAAGATTAAATGCTGAGGCTGATTCTAAATCGCTTCTGGATAAAAAAACCGAAGAAATTCTGAAAATCATTCGCTCTTAATGATAAACCGGTAATCCGCCCGCGGGCTTGTTGAAAAAGTGTATATTTTGGCAAAGCGCTTTACTCATGTTGATCGAACGCCCCGATCTGTCATCCCGTGCCTTGACACGGGACCCAGAAATTGGTAAATCCGGCATTAGACGGACCAGTTGCGGCGGCTCTGCCCTCCGCGGGCGGATGTGACCCGCCGCCTCGCAATGAGTTAGCAATCATGTGCGTCAATAGCCGCCCATCAAGAGCCGGGCCACTTTACAATCCGGCCTTCTGACTGACCTTTCGACTGATTTGATTGGATTAATCATCATGGACTACTTCTTCAACAGTCCCTAAAGTAGCGCCGTCTCGCGAGACGCCACCCTAATCGCACCACCCCTGCCACAAAAAAAACCGCAACCGCGTGGCATTCCCAAGTCAATTCACGAAAGGGAATTGGCTTGGGGATGAACCCCGTACGGCCCTTGCCGGACAATTACGGCGCCAACCAAAATCCAAGCGAACAGCTATATAGAAGAGAATCCGGATTCCCTGCATAAAAAAACCAAGACCCCGCTTTGGACGGGGTCTTGGTATAGGTGGT
>CAZCFT010000050.1:0-17914 GCA_964498015.1 uncultured Ignavibacteriaceae bacterium | reverse complement strand
CCTGTCAAGAAGAAAGGCAAGATTGAGGTTGACAATTGGCCGATTAGAAATATATTGAGGGGAATTTGTATGGCATTTTTGATAAAAAATAGCAGAATTCTTGTGGCTCGCAAGATGGCCATCACGGCTGGCCTGTTGGTCATCGTCATTTTTGGAGCTGAATTCGCCATTCCCCCCGGTCTTGAAAGGGGTGTGGCGCAGATCAGAGCTGACGAACATGAACAAAGTATCGGCTCATCCGATATTCCATTCGGGAATGTCGCCATAGCTGAGAATGAGGATACCGATGCAAGGCCTGTCTATTTTCTCACATCGCCTGCCGTCATTGGCGGATGCGGGGTTGATAGCAGTCGTCCTGATGGACGGTCAAACGCATGCAAATCATCTTCAGATTTTAATCTTAATCTTCAGCATGAGTTGACAACCACGGCGGTCATTTCTCCCGATAAGGCCCAAGAATTTACGCTGGTTGGAGCTAAGCCTTCCGGTACCAGCTAATCCCCTCTTTTTTCGTTTTCCCGTTAGTTTTAGTTGATAATAATTTATAATCCATAGCTAAAGGAATAACCATGAAAGGTCAAACTTGGAGATTTGTCGTCACGGGAATTTTTATTGTCCTTGGGATGATAGGATTCTGGAATACTCTGCAGTATTGGACGTTATCGGCGGGCGACAAACAGAAAATGGAAGAACTGAAGCCGGGCTCGGCCCAGGAGTTGGAGCGGAAAGCGATGCGCCTCGGGTTGGATTTGAAAGGCGGCATCCATGTAGTTCTTCGGGTCGAAAAGGAAAAGATAGAGCAATCGGCCAGAGGGGACGCTGTCGATCGCGCCATTCAGGTAATCCGGAATCGTGTTGATTTCACCGGTGTCACCGAGCCGGTCATTCAGAAACAGGGCGACGATAGAATAATTGTGGATCTCCCCGGATATACCGACGCCGCGCAGGCTGAAAATATTATCGGCCAAACCGCCCAGCTGGAATTCAAACTCATAGAATCTCAAGAGAATGCAAATTTGATTCTCAAGAAAATTGATTCGATTGTGGCCATCGCCAATAAGGCCAAAACCGGCGAAACCGGGGCTTCCAGGCCTGAAGAGAAAGCCGAAAGCATAGCGAAGGATTCCTCAAAAGCCGGCGATACCACCAAAGATGTTTTCGCTGATTTTCTTAGTGAGGATTCCTCCGCCGCTGAAGGAGCTACCCTTGAAGGAGAAACGCCTTTTACCCAATTTTTGGAGCCATTCCTGAATCGGCCGGAAACCAATACTCAATGGCCGGGTTATATGGTGGCTGAAAGGGATCGTCGCCTGCTGGAAAAAATGTTGGCGATGCCTGAAGTGAAGAGGGTGATTCCGGACGATGTCCAATTTGCCTGGTCAACAAGAGCGGAAATTGCGTCGGCGCAGAACGTTTATCGGCTCTATGTATTGAAAAGCAAGGTACAATTTCTTGGGAAGAATCTGGAAAGAATCAATATTGGGAAGGGGCAATTTCAGGAGCATACTGTCGATTTTCGCCTCTCCGGTCAATCGGCGGCATCATTTGCCCGTTTAACCGGCGCCAATATTGACAAGCCGTTAGCGATTGTAATTGACAATAAAGTGGAATCAGCTCCATTTATTAATTCTAAAATTCGGAATGAAGGCCAGATCACGATGGGCGGTTCAGCGACCATAAAAGATGCTCAGAATCTGGAAATCGTGCTCAAAGCCGGCGCCTTGCCCGCCCCAGTGGAAATTATCGAAAAAAATGTTATCGGCCCGACCCTTGGTTCGGATTCAATAAGGAAGGGGCTGGTTTCCTCAATTGTTGGACTGATTGCGGTTTTCTTATTTGTCGGGATATATTACCGCATTTCCGGCTTCATTGCGGATATAGGGTTGCTTTTCAATATCTTTTTCCTTCTGGCAATTATGGCCGGACTTGGAGCAACTTTAACCATGCCCGGTATCGCTGGAATTATTCTTACCATCGGTATTTCTGTTGACTCGAATATTCTGATATTTGAAAGAATCCGAGAGGAACTTCATTCCGGCAAAACAGTTCGAGCGTCAATAGATGCAGGATACAACCGGGCCCTTCTAACCATCATTGATAGCCACGTGACCACTTTGATTACAGCGGGGGCTCTTTTCCTCTTTGGCTCCGGGCCGATTAAAGGATTTGCTGTTTCACTCTTCTGGGGTGTTACGATTTCGCTCTACACAGCGGTTGTTGTTACCAAGATGATTTTTGACATTCGCAAAGGGTATAAAACCCTTAGCATTTAACCGGCAAGGAGAAGAATATGTTTAGAATAATCAAAGAAACCCATATAGATTTTATTGGCCAACGAAAAAAAGCCTTCCTATTTTCAAGCATTCTGGTGACGCTTGGTCTCTTTGCCTTTGTCATGATACTTCTTGATAAAGCCAATATGGGGATAGATTTCGCCGGCGGCACGATGATTCAGGGAAGTTTCGAGCAGGCAATTAATGTCAGCCAGCTTCGCAACGCGGTCAATGCCGGCGGATTCCCTGAAGCCTCGATTCAAAGAGTTGACAGACATGATTCTCCGAACTCATATATCATTCGTGTCAAAGAAACCGTGTCAGGCGGAGAAAAGGCTATCGATAAGCTTCAGCGAATAATAGCCGAAGCCTTTGTCGGTAATAAATTTACGAAAGATTCCGAACATACCATCGGCCCGGCGGTAGGAGAATCTCTGAAAAGAAGCGCCCGGTGGGCGATTTTGATTTCAGTTCTCGGGATGATAATTTACATCGGCCTCCGATTCGATTTCCGTTCCGGGGTAGCCGCTACGATTGCCACTTTTCATGATGTGCTGGCTGTGCTGGGGATATTTTATTTATTTGACAAGGAAATTACTCTTCTTGTGGTTACAGCATTGCTGACTCTTGCGGGATATTCTTTGACGGATACGGTTGTTGTGTACGACCGAATCCGGGAGAATTTGAGGAAGTTTCGCAAGAAAGGGGAGTTTGTCTCCACCGTTAATCGGTCGATTAACGAAGTGCTCTCCCGCACAATTATGACTTCAATAACGGTGATGACTGTAGTTGTGATTTTGTTTCTTTTCGGCGGCGAGGTGCTTCGCGATTTTGCGCTGGCGATGATAATGGGGGTTGTCATTGGCACCTATTCATCAATATTTGTTGCCAGCCCGATTGTGATCGAATGGGAGGCTCACTCACCGAGGCGGTTTAAATAGATAATTTATGAAATAAAGCGGGATTTGTGGTGGCGTCTCACGAGACGCCACTGCAAATTATTCAACGGGGGGGAGTGAAATTCACCCTAAGCATCCTGTCCCCCATGAACCGTCCAGCAAAACCTTATATGCCTCAGCAAGAAATCGAAATAAAAATTGATCTTCAAAATGAGGCTATCTACCGCCAATTACTCAGGTATTTTGCTCAAAAGAGCGACGAAATAAGACAGGAAAATTATTTTTTTGACACCGATGATTGGAAACTGGCGGACTCAGGATGGGCATTGCGAATCAGGTTGGAGAAAGATAAGGCAGAACTGACGGCCAAAGGTCCGTCGGAAATAATTACGGAAAATATGGTAATCCGGCCGGAACTGACGGCATATTTATCTTCCGCCAAAGCCTCAAAATTTATTAAGCGCGGTTTTTTGTTTTCCGATATTGAAGATTCGGCAATCTCTGATGTTTTGAAACTATATGCATCGTTCAATGTCGCGAACTGCCGTGTTCAATTTATTAATTATCGGATAGAAGCCGCCTTCACGAGCGATGACTCAACGCTAAATTTCGAAATCGACAGGACAATTTTCGCTGACGGCTCGACAGATTATGAGTTGGAGGTAGAGTTGGGCGAACGGAGCCATTATGATGGAGCCATAAAGAAAATATCGGAACTTTTCTTGACCCTGGGAATCCCCCTTGTTTTTCAAAAAAAAAGCAAATTTGCCCGTGCCTTAGATAAATTATAAAGGAACAATTTTGTATAAGTAGTCAGATTGATAAAATTGGTTCAATTATTTCACTAATGTGAGGTCGTGAATGAAAAAGATAGGTGTTGCATCATTCCTGCTCTTTACCATAATCGCTTTCTCGGCATTTTCACAGGCCCCTTCAGCTCTCTACCCATTTTCAATGGAGTATAACCCGGATCGGACGCTCATAAGAATCGATTCTCCGGAAGGTTTCGACAGATATCCAATCAAAAAAATGGATATGTTTCAAACCTGGATAACCAACCTCCCTCTTTGCCCGGCGGGAAGACGGGTGGCTCGCTGGGACAATCAGGCCATAATGAGCGCGGACTCAGTGACCGCTGTCATTGATTTCGGCGTTGCGACCTCAAATCAGCGGGATGCCGATATCCCCCTGCAACTTATGGCGGAGTTTTTGAGAGCTTCCAACAAGCTTGGCGATTTTCCAATAATTCTTAACCAAGGTGATACCGTGACATTTGACAAATGGCTTAACGGTGAGTACTATTATAACTCCGCTCAGCAATTGGCCCATAGAGATGGCCCAAAAAGAGAAGCTTCTGATCAAGAATATCATCGCTATCTTCAATTTGTCATCACCCAAAATGACAACAAATCACTCCGCAGGAATCTCGTACCGATAACTGAATCAGAAATAACCCCCGGGGCAATTTATATTCAATTCCAGAAGGATGCCCCTGATTCCACCGGCCATGCGGCCGTGATTCTTGATGTCTGCGCCAATAAGAAGGGAGAAACATTATATCTGGCAGGATGGGGAGGAAATCCTGCCCACGCCTTTATAGTTGCCCGCCCGTGGCCGATTACCAAACGAATCTGGTTTAACCTTGCAGAACTGAAACAGCAATTAAAAGAATATGGCGACGGGAGTTTCTTTCGCTTTCCAACCCGATTTCCCTTGCAAAAAGCGATGAAGTGATTATTTTTGCACTTGATGAATGGAACTGGCGCCGGGACAGGATTTCTCATTGCCGTCGCACTCATAATTTTTTTTCCACAGGGGTCTTTGTCTGAGACCCTGACGATTGAGCGCGGCTCTAACCTTCAAGCTGTTATCGACTACGCCTCAGACGGCGACACAATTTTGATAGGGGAAAAGACCGTTGAGGCTAATCCCGTCGATTTTATTGATTCTCTTTGCGGCAATTGCGCTGAACAGAGAACGCCGGTCAAAGCGCGGTATGGTTTTATCGTAAAAGACAAGTCTTTACACATTATTGGCTCTGATAGAAACAAATCGATAGTAAGAACCAATGCCGGCTACGGCATTTTTTTCCTTGACTCGCCGAATTCTGCAATCGAAAATCTGACGATAACTAGAGGTAAACGCGATCCCGACGGCAACGCCACGGACGCGGCTATAGTCGTTCGCAATTCAGTCCTGCATGCCCGGTCGCTAAACATAATCAATAATGACCACCGTATTGACACGGTCGTCGTGGGTATTGGCGGGATTTTCGGCCGCGAAGGCGCGGAGTTATATATCGATCGATGCGATATTGCCAACAATGGTTGGGATGGAATTGCGCTATACCGGGGGGCATCGGCCATTGTAACCGATTGCCTGATAAAGGATGGCCGTGGAGCCGGTATTGGAGTTACCTGGGATGCTACTTGTATCGCTTATCGCAATATTGTCTCAGGATATTGGAAAGGGATTGGGGCTTTTGGGACGTCTAATGTCATTGCTCGCAATAACGCCGTTGTGGATAATTTGGGTTGGGGTATAATCGCAACGGGTGAAGCTTTCATGGATATTGACAATAATGTTGTCAATCATAACGGCAACTGCGGAGTGGCCCCATGGTCGACAGGGTGCAGGGGGAGAATAATCAATAATATTATTACAAATAATGGGTGGCGGAAGGAATGGGTCTGTCCCTGTGTGGGAGTATGGAATTATGGCGACTGGGCCAAATGGGAATTTGCTTATAATATCGTTTGGAATAATAAAGAAGGAAATTATCGCGACATCTGGGACCAGACCGATCTCAATGGAAATCTATCGATCGACCCCAAATTTATCGGGGAGGGCATTTTTCTATTGAAGGAAGACTCGCCGGCAATAAACGCCGGCCATCTGGAAACCTCAGATATCGATGGTTCCCGTTCGGATATCGGACTATATGGTGGCCCGCAGGGGAAAGACCTCAGATCCAAGATATTGTCAGACAAGAGATAAGTGTTCCAAATAGAAATTGCCGCAACCACCTGCTCCACTTAAACTATATATCTTGAACATCGTATAAATTTGCGAATTTGGAGGGGGGATTCGTATTTTGTAATTAATTACTATACAACGACTTGCAGAAATGTCTTGCCGCCATTTCGTATGAAATTGCGAGTTGAGAATGAACATGATTGTACAGTCTCAATTTGCCGTCGAGCTAACTGGCTCTCCCATAAAGAATTACAAGATTACGCGGCGGGTCGAGTCAGGCAGGCATCGGTGTTGCTGACTAATAAACCAAGACGGCCTAATTTGTGGGTTAATCGTCTGTCTCATAGCTCAGACTTTTTAAGAGTTGCCGTCCTTCTTTTCTTCATGGCTGAAAGCCCGCTTCCGAGGGGGAGGCGGGCTTTCTCCTATAGGCGAAGATTGCGAGCCTGATAAAAACAATGCTAAAAAACTTTCACTCCCCCCTTTATTTTTGGCGCGGTTTATTTACATTAATTATGAAGATTTTGCTGGCGGTAATCTGCCTGATGAGTTGGTCGGCCATATCGGCCATAAAGGAGTAACTTGACGGTAAAAACTCTCGATCTCAAAAAGGAGCATAAGCAACTCTATTCCCCTCCCTCCAAGAAAGTAGAAATGGTCGATGTTCCCAAGATGAATTTTCTGATGATTGACGGTCAGGGGGATCCCAATCGGTCTCCCCTATTTCAGGAGGCTATAGAAGCGCTTTATAGCCTCTCATATACAATAAAATTCACGCTTAAGAAATCTGACGGCGGGATAGATTATAAGGTTATGCCTCTTGAAGGCTTGTGGTGGACCGATGAAAAGGAAGGTTTTTCTTTTGAGAAAAGAAGCTCTTGGAAATGGACTTTGATGATCATGCAACCGGATTTTGTGACGAAGAAGATTGTCAAAGAGGCTGTAGAGGGACTGGAGAAAAAGAAGAACCATCCGGCTCTCCTAAAAATCAGATTCGAGTCCTATTATGAAGGAAAGGCGGCTCAGACCATGCATATCGGGCCATTTTCCACCGAAGAGGCGACCGTATCACAAGCGCTCGATTTCATTAAAGACCTGGGGCGTAAGCCAAGAGAGAAGCTCCACGAGATTTATATAAGCGATTTTCGTCGAATCGCGCCGGAAAAAATGAAAACAATCATCAGGCAACCGATGGAATAGTATCGGAGAACCATATGAACGCTCAGGATTTTAACATGCATTTTGTCTGCACTCTTGATGAAGCCGGAGCTTTAATAAATCAGCGTGATCGGTACTGGGTTTCCAACTGCGGTTGCAGGGAAAGCCGAGGCTTCTGCGCCAGATCGCGTCTTGATGTTTGCCTGATGTTTCGGGGCGATTACGAGTCTTCCAGTTCGGGAATGAAAGAAATCTCCTATGGCGAGGTAGATAAAATTCTGCAGGAAGCCAGAGATAAGCATCTGGTAGCTCGCCCTTTTAGAGACGTGAAGGACAGAACGACGGTTGATGGCATCTGTTTTTGTTGTGATGATTGTTGCGGCTATTTTTTAAACAGCGCCGAAAGATGCGATCCCGGTACTTATATTGAAATAACGCAACTTGAAAATTGCACTCATTGCGGTATTTGTGTCGAGGTCTGCTATTTTAAGGCCAGAAAAATGGTCGGGGGCGAGATGCTTGTGGATCGGGAGAAATGCTATGGGTGCGGTCTGTGTATAAAAATCTGCCCGGAGGAATGTATCGAAATGATGCCGCGACATTTAAATGCTAAGGCCGACTGAGGGCAGGGGGGAACTCTTTTCATTTTTGTTTCAACACAATATTTCCCTAATACTCACCCCTATTCGGTACGATGCAGATAAATTCGAAATCTTTATCAAATGGATTCTGGAACTGGTGCAGGACATTAGGAGGAATAAAGGCGAAATCTTTTTCCGAGATTTCATAATCTTTGCCGTCAAGAACTAATTTCCCTTTTCCGGCGATAATATAATTGACATGCTCCCAGTCATGCTTGTGCTTTGGGGCGTGGCCGCCGGGGGCGATCTTAAATACTCGCATGGTGTACCCCTCCCACCCCTCATCTTTTCCGACTGGGATTTTTTTTGTTACGCCAACAACATCGCCGGAAGTTATCCTGATCTCCGGAATTTCTGAATATCTTCGAATTGGCATACTTTTTCTCCTTTATGTTTCTCGATAAGATAAAGAGCTTCTTCTCATTATGCAATGGTCAGCTTTTTTATTGAATGGATGCCGGATTTTTGTAATTTAAGATTATGGCCGACGAATTATTGATTGAGAATATCAAGAAAAGAGGGAAAACTTTAATCCTGAGCCTGTCGGACGGCAGGTCAATTATTTTTTCCAGAACTATAGCGGAAGAATATGGTCTAAGGGCTGGAATTTCGTTGAGAGAAGAATTGATAGAAAAGCTTATCAGAGAATCCAATTCAAGAATGGCAATGGATTATGCGCTTTACATTCTCTCAATGCGGGGATATTCATCAGGAATGCTAAGCAGGAAGATGCGGGAGAAAGGATATTCGCCCAAGGTCGCTGGTCAAACGCTTGCCGAGCTTCGCCGCATGGGGATGCTTGATGATGCTCTATTTGCCCGCCAGACGGTCGAATCGCTCTTGCGCCGAAAACCAGCCGGAAGGCCATTTCTTGTCGCTTATTTACAATCCAAATTGATTCCGCATCGACTGGCCGCTGAAGTGGTCGCCGAATTCATTGAGAGCGCGGATGAAACCGAAATGGCCGAAAGATTGCTTCGCGCCCGCTGGCGGTATCTGTCCAAATTTAAGCTTGAAACCGCTCGAACCAAAGCGTATAATTATCTTTCTCGCCGCTCCATTGGTTATCGAGCGGCGAAAACAGCTTTCGATAGATTAATGAGAGAGGAGAATAAAGATTAAAGCTTCAGATATAAGACAATCGTTTGTCGATTACTTTAAGAGTAAAGATCATAAAGAGATCGCCTCATCGCCAGTTATTCCATTTGAGGACCCGACTATTCTTTTCACCAACGCGGGCATGAACCAGTTCAAAGATATTTTCACCGGTAAGAAAAAGGCGGAATATAAGCGGGCGGTTACGGTCCAAAAATGCATGCGAGCCGGCGGGAAACATAATGACCTTGAAAATGTGGGGCGCACCGGACGACACCATACTTTTTTTGAAATGCTGGGAAATTTTTCATTCGGAGATTATTTTAAGGAGGAGGCTATCAAATTCGGCTGGGAGTGGGTAACCAAAGTCCTTCAGTTGTCTCCGAACAAACTTTATGCCACTGTTTATGAAGATGATGACGAAGCCTTCGCCCTTTGGAATAAGATAGCGCCGGAGTTAAGAAATGGCCGGATTTTGCGTTTCGGCAGGGAATCCAACTACTGGTCGATGGGCGAAACCGGTCCTAATGGCCCGTGCAGTGAAATCCACTTTGATAGGGGACCCGAATTCAGTTGCGGGAAACCGACATGCGGGGTGAATTGCGAATGCGACCGGTACTGCGAAATCTGGAATCTGGTATTTATGCAATATGATACAAAACCGGACGGGATCACCGAATCTCTGCCTCGTCCTTCTGTGGACACCGGCGCCGGTCTGGAGAGAATTGCCAGTATCATGCAAAAGGTCCATTCTAATTACGAGACCGACCTGTTTATTCCTATTTTGGAACAGATAAGCGTGCTGTGCGAAAAAAAATATTCGCCGGACGCTCAAGGGCTATCTCATCGGGTGATCGCCGACCACTTAAGGGCGCTGACATTTTGCATCGCCGACGGAGGCGGCCTTTCCAATGAGAAACAGGGGTATGTTCTTCGCCGAATTTTGCGCCGCGCCTCTCGTCATGGCAGATTGCTGAATATGCATGAGCCATTTATTTATAAGCTGGCGCCGACTCTGGTCGGTTTGATGGGTGGCGTCTATCCCGAAATAAAGAGGCGGCAAGAGCATATTGAAAATGTTATTCGCGCCGAAGAAGAATCATTCAGCCGCACGCTTGACAATGGTTTGGAGCTGTTCGAAGATATAGCCCGCAAGATGAAATCCTCCAATATGACCGTCATACCGGGCGAGGAAATATTCAAATTGTACGATACTTATGGCTTTCCGGCGGATCTGACTTCAATCATGGCAGAGGAAAAAGGACTCCTCCTTGATATGGCCGGATTCGAGAAAGCAATGGCCAAGCAACAGGAAAAAGCGCGGCAATCATCACAGTTTGACGGCGCTCTTGGCAAAGAAAACCAGGCCATCTTAGATATCCTGCAGAAATCAGACACGGCGATAAGCTGTCACACTGAATTCATCCGAAATGATTTTTCTATAAATGCTAAAATTCTCGAAGTATTGCAGATTCCGAGTCAATCAGCCGACAGATTGGCCATTATACCCGACAAGACTGCTTTTTATGTCGAATCGGGCGGACAGATTGGCGACATCGGGACAGTCGAGCACGAACTGTTCAAGGCAAAGGTGACTTCACTTGTCAAATTTGAAGATGCTATTGTACACCTTTGCGATGTCATCGAGAAAGGATACAACAATCTTACTCAGCTTAAAGGCGCCTCCGCCAGATTCTCGATAGACGAAAGCCGACGATGGGATATCATGCGGAATCACACGGCCACTCATCTCCTTCAGGCCGCATTGAGAAAAGTCTTGGGAGAGCATGTGTATCAGTCGGGTTCTTATGTCGGGCCGGACAAGCTCCGTTTTGATTTTTCCCACTTTAAGCCAATGACAGCGGAAGAAATCAGTGAGGTAGAACTGATGGTCAATGAGAAAATCCTGTCCGGAAGTCCTGTGTTGACGACTGAGGATGAGCTTGAAAAGGCCAAGAAATCAGGCGCCATGGCAATCTTTGGAGAAAAATATGGGAGTAAGGTACGAGTAGTTTCGATCGCAGATTTTTCTAAGGAATTGTGCGGTGGGACGCATGTTGATATAATTTCCCAAATAGGCCCTTTTATTATCACCCTTGAGGCCGGCATTGCCTCCGGTGTCCGGCGCATAGAAGCCATTACCGGCGGCGAAGCTCTGCGCAAGATTTCTGAACAGAAGCATACCGTGGAATTAATCTCTGCGACACTCAATCGCCCCGAAGAACAAATCGCGAAAGCCATCGAAGACTTAAAAGAGGAATTTTCTAGACTGGAGAAGGAAAATAGGAGGTTGAAGGCCAATAAATATTCTGGTGGCGCTTCTGCGTTGGGTAATGAGACGAAAATTGGTTCTCTGGCCTGGAGATCTCATGATTTTGGTGACGTTGAATCTGACGAAATGGCCGGCTGGATTGATAGCGGAAAAAATGTAAATTATCCTCTGATAAGCACCGCCCTCGGGAAAATAGGTGATAAAATTATATTTATGGCATCAAGCAGCCCGGGGGTTCCCATTAACGTTGGCTCATTTTCAGGCAGCATTTTGCAGGAATTTAATGGCAAAGGCGGCGGCAAGGAAAATTTTGCGCAGGGGACGGTGCCATCCTCGGTAAATATAGAGGAATTTTTCAAGACCCTTAAGGTTAAACTAGGTGAAGCGGTTGAGAAAGGCTGAGAGGATGACTGTTTTCGAGAGTCTAATAGATGTAAAATCAAGGAGGGGCGGCGGTTTCTTACTTCTTGTTGATCCTGACCGCCTTCCCGAAAGAAAAATGCTCCGATTATCCGAGCAGGCTGAAAAATGCGAGGTTGATGCCATTTTGATAGGCTCAAGCTTTGTTATCAGCTCTAATTTCCATTGTATTGTCAAAGAAGTGAAAGAACATACCAATCTGCCGGTAATAGTATTTCCCGGCTCACATAGTCAGATATCTCGTCATGCCGACGCCATTCTATTTTCTTCACTGATTTCCGGCCGTAATCCCCAGTATTTGATTGACGAGCAGGTCAAAGGTGCGCCTCTGGTCAAAGAATATGGCCTTGAAACAATACCGACGGCATATATCTTGATTGACTCGGGCAATCAAACCTCAGTTCAATTCATTTCCAATACTCAGCCAATTCCGGCGGATAAGGCCGATATAGCCTGCGCACATGCGCTGGCGGCTCAATATCTTGGAATGAAGCTGATTTACCTTGAGGCCGGCTCATCGGCGCTCAATTCAGTCCCCGAAAAATTAATATCGGCAGTGGCCGATTATATCAGTCTTCCGCTTGTAGTCGGCGGGGGAATAAGAACTCCGGACGAAGCAGAGAAAAAAATTTTGGCGGGGGCGTCATTTGTGGTCGTCGGCAGTCAATTTGAGAAAGATGATGATATGGTTCTCCTGAGAGAATTTGCTTCCGCCGCACATCCGCTTGAAAAGGTTGCTATATGACTGATGATAGAGGAAAAGAGATCATTTTGAAGGCGGCGGAGGAATCCTCACGCCTTCGAAAAATGTCGGCCGAAAATCTGGCGACGCCCTTAATCGAATTGGCCAATTTCATTTCGGGCGTGATCGGAACCGGTGGAAAGCTTCTTATCTGCGGCAACGGCGGGTCTGCCGCCGATAGCTCCCACATGGCCGCCGAGATGATAGTCCGTTTGAGCTCGCACAGAAATCGCCAATCGCTTCCAGCGATCGCTTTGAACGCTGATACTTCCATTCTTACCGCGGCAGGCAACGATTTTGGTTTTGAGCAAATCTTCGCCCGCCAAATAGAGGGTCTGGGGCGCAGGGGAGATATTCTTTTCCTAATCTCCACTTCAGGTAACTCGCCCAATCTCTTGCGTGCCGCCGAAACCGCTAAGGAAATGGGACTCTTTGTCACGGCGCTTTTGGGCGGTGATGGCGGCAGACTGGTTTCTCTGGTTAATAAGAGCCTGATTGTGCCTCATCACTCCGTTCAGAGAATCCAGGAGGAGCAGATTTTCCTGATACATCTGCTGGTCGAATTGATCGAAAGCGACCTCCTTTGATGCTTGAAAAAATTCTTCGTAATTCAAAAGATGTCGCCTTCTATTCTCTCGCGGGCTATTTTTTTACCACAACCTTCTCTCATTTTCTGGCACAAATTGCTTATGCGTCGGCTTTGCTTTTTGCGATGGTTGCCTTTTTCGGAGACAAAAGCAGGTCGCATAAACTCAGGTTAAGCCCATTCAATATATTTATCTTACTATTTTTGGGATGGTCGATTCTCTCGGCCCTTGTCGGCGCAACTCCCCTCAAATCAATCCTCATGCTGAAAAAAGAATGGCTTTTTCTTATGATTCCGACCGTCGTATTTCTTGCCGACAGCGAAAAAAAAATCAAGACACTGATTAAAACCCTGGTAATTTCGGCCATTTTGGTTTCAATTTTTGGGATAGTACAGCATTATATTGCGCCCTATATATATCATGGCCATGTGCTTTCAGTGACCCCCGCCGGGAATTATAGAACTTCCGGCGGTTTTTCGCAGTACATAACTTTCGGAAATTATTTTGCTATCGCCAGCATTTTTCTTTTTGGAATGGCCGCTTATGTGGATAAACTGAAATGGCGGATAATATTTTATATAGCTTCTTTTTTGACAGCCCTCGCCACCATATTCACATATAGCTACGGTCCGATTCTGGCCCTGGCGATTGGCTTTATCCTTTTTGTCATTTTTTTCGGGAAGCGAAATATTCTCATCACGAGCATAGCTATCATTGTCATAGCCGCCGCCACTTTTCTTTTGGCGCCGAAGATTCAATCAAAACTCCGACACACCGTTGAGGTGGAGTGGGCTGGGAAATATGAAGGCTCAAGATTCGTCATCTGGCGCGCCGCCGAAAGAATGATTGAAGAATATCCCATATTCGGCGTCGGGCGAGGCAATTTCGAAAACCTATATCTTCAGTATTGCGACCCCGGTAATAAGCGAAAATTCCCCCACGCCCACAATGACATTTTAAATATCGCCGCTTATGCCGGTATCCCGGCGGCGCTATTTTTTCTTGGATTCTGGTGTATAATAATTAATCGAATGATAGAATTGGTCCGAAATTCAACTGTTATTGGATTGTGCCGGGGGGTGGCCATCGCGTCATTTTTGGGGACTCTGGTCTTTTTTGCAACTTCACAATATGATGCCTCTTTTAATGATGAGGAGATCAGGCTTTTCTTGATGGCAATTTGGGGACTCTTTTGGGCGGTTGAATCGATTGTTAAGCTGACCCTCGAAAAGGCCGAAAATATAGAAAAGGCTTGACATTTGACGGCGTAAAATTATAATAGGAATCTGTTTTTGAATTATGGCAAAGAAAGCAAAGAAAGCAGAGAAGGATCGGTTTGAATGGCCATTTGGCCCGAAGAATTACTACATTTTCGGGGCCGGACTGTTGGTCATAATAATTGGGTATATAAGCCTGGCTTCTGGCTCGATAACTTTAGCGCCGATTCTTCTGGTTTTGGGGTACTGCGTCCTGGTTCCGATTTCGATTATTGTCGACGGAAAGCGGAAGTTGCCTCCTGCCGAAAATCTGTCGGGTGATAATTAATCCGGCTGGAAGTTCGGGCAGTTAGCTCAGTTGGCTAGAGCGCCTGCCTTACACGCAGGAGGTCACTGGTTCAAGTCCAGTACTGCCCAGTTATTTGACAAATGAATTTGTAGTGGAAACCCCAGCGCTTGCCCGCCTGTGGCGGGGTTTTGACAATAATAGTTGGGGTTGTAGTTCAGCTTGGTTAGAACGCCCCGACTGAGAGTCGGGGAGGCCGCGAGTCCAAAAGTGATGAAACAGGAAAGATTAAATAAATAAATTTCAATGGGACGGGGTTGTAGTTCAGCTTGGTTAGAACGTCTGCCTGTCACGCAGAAGGTCGCGAGTTCGAGTCTCGTCAACCCCGCTTAATAAAGAATCCCCGCATGGGCGGGGTTATTTATTTATGCCTTATTATTTATATATTCTGCAGAGTAGGAGAAATGGCAAGTATTATATAGGTTCCACCCGCGATTTGGCCGACCGACTAAACCGGCATAATAGCGGCAGATCAAAAGCCACAGTTTCAGGGAAACCATGGGATTTAGTTTATACTGAGGAATATTCAACTTGGAAAGAGACAGCAACTCGCGAGTTTCAACTTAAGAGTTGGAAAAGCCATGGAAGTATTAAGGCCTTGGTTAGAACGCCCCGACTTTAGTCGGGGAGGTCGCGAGTTCGAGTCTCGTCAACCCCGCATTGATTGAAAATCCGACCCTTTGGCGAGAATGTCAAAGGGTTTTCTGTACATAGGATAAAGAGCTCGGCGATAAAAAGCGCTGTTCGGTGTTGATCGACACGCTGGAGACAGAATAAATGTAACTTTTTCCATCTCCTGTCTTGATTTTGCGGCAATTTCCCTTATATTAATTCAATTGACCTAACCCCTTACCCAAAGATATGAAAAAGAGAGGATATCCTATACATGACGAATCAAGCACGAAAATCTGTTCCGCCAGGACTTATCAAGTCAGTTGATCGGTCAGCCAAATCCTCTCACAGTGGGTTTTCCGGCCTTGGGATCGCCCCCGGTCTGCTTGAATCCATCGGCCGCCTTAAATTCAGCGAACCAACTCCGATCCAAAAGCAGGCCATTCCGATTGGTATTGAAGGGAAAGACCTCATTGCGATCGCTCAAACCGGGACCGGCAAGACACTTGCGTTTGCCGTTCCGATGATTCAGCGTCTGGCCCAAATCAAAGGACGCGGCCTCATCATTACTCCCACTCGCGAATTGGCGCTTCAGATCGACAAAGCTCTCAATGATGTCGGCCGAACTTTGAGCCTGCGGACCACCGTGCTGATTGGTGGCGCGCCGATGGGTCCCCAGCGCAATTCCCTCGAGCGGCAACCACGCATAATAGTCGCCACACCGGGACGCCTGATTGACCACCTCGAACATCGGACGGTCAGTCTTGCCGAGGTGCAAATTCTCGTTCTCGACGAGGCGGATCGGATGCTCGACATGGGCTTTGCTCCCCAGATCAACAAGATTCTGGCCGCCGTTCCGAAAAAACGTCAGATGATGCTCTTCTCAGCGACCATGCCGAAGGAAATTTTGGCCCTTGCACGACGGGAGATGCAGGTTCCGATTCATGTGGAAGTCGCTCCTTCGGGAACAGCTCCAGCCAAAGTCATTCAGGAGATGTTTTTCGTGGAGAAGGGCGCCAAAACACAATTACTCAAGGTAATGCTTGAGAAGTATCACGGCCCGGTTCTGATTTTCACGCGCACCAAACATGGGGCGCGAAAGCTCACGCGCGACGTGAAGAAAATGGGGCATTTGGCGGCGGAGATCCATTCGAATCGGAGCATGCCGCAACGACGCGAGGCGCTTGACGGTTTCAAGTCGGGCAAATACCGCGCTTTAGTGGCGACCGATATCGCCTCCCGGGGAATTGATGTTTCCGGAATCGAGCTGGTTGTCAACTATGATCTGCCGTCGAATTCCGAGGATTATGTCCATCGTATCGGGCGTACCGCGCGAGCGGGCCTATCGGGTCGGGCGATTTCATTTGCCACCCTCGATCAGAAAAAAGATATCCGGGACATAGAGCGGTTGATCAGAAGCGATATCCCCATATCGAAATTGCCCCCGTTGCCGCCTCAGCGTAAAGGGAATTTTGCGCCTAAATCCTTGCGCACCAATGAACCGCCCAAGCGCCCATATCCGGATCATCACTCGTCAAGTGGACCGAAATCTTCGCACCGTTCGTCGAATCGGGTAGGTTATCGATGGCGGAGACGGACATAGTGAGCATTGCGCAAAACTTCTGACTTCGGTTGACACTTTTGCGTGTGGGCATAGTGTAACCGAAAAAAACCTTGAACGTCACCAAAGTTTGGGGAGAGTGAGGTTGAGAGGGCGCTTAGATTCACTAAAGTGTAGCACAAACCGGAAAGTTCCGGGTAATGATAAGTTAACCCCGCCATAGATTTCAAGAGCCCAGTCGATCGGCAGTCTTCTTTAGTTTGGCTGTCTTCAATAAATCATATTATGAAATATTCGGTTTCTCTCCCCGACCTCGGATTGGGGAATCAGTATGCGCCCTGCGAGACTTTGCTTTCATCTGTGTCATTACCGGCGACACAATTTTGCCAAAATCTTCAAGAAGCTGTGAAATAATATTTTCAGCCGCAAATTTCAGGAACTCATCTTTTGACATTACAGGAGTGTAAAGAAATGAATGCCCTGCTTTTTCGCGAATCAGAATCCCTTTTTGCTCAAGATGATTCATGACCGTCATAATCGTCGTGTAGGCATATTTGCGATTCTTATTGCTAAAATAAAGCGCCCGTTTGACAGTCATTGGGCCGTTGGCCCAGATAATTTCCAGAAGTTCCGCTTCCAGTTTCCCCCAGAATTTTTCCATCCCGGCCGCGGTAGGGCGAAATACAATGGAGAGCTTTCCTGACTTGGCCATCAAAAATGATGTTGCCTGCGCTCAATAATCATCTTGGCGCCGAGAGCAATTAAGACAATAGGAATCAGGTAATCCCAGAAATCCCCCCGGATAATATCAAGCTTTGACAAGAGAAGAAGCGCTCCGGCCATTAAAAAGGCAAATCCCAAAAACATAAAAATTCCCTTTCGAGAATGGATTTTTCCAAAAATATGCGAGCACAGATTATCACTGTCAATATAAAACCTCACTTGATAAGCAGCGCCTGCGGAGTCTTCAAATAGGGCATAATCTTTGGAGCTTATTGAAAATGTCACCCTATATATGGGAAATAGTCCATTGTTTCTGAAGTGAGTGGCTCTGAACTTGTGGGATGTCCAGTTAAACTCACGCAAGCCCATGATTATCAATGATATAAAATCTT
>CAZCFT010000049.1:0-18604 GCA_964498015.1 uncultured Ignavibacteriaceae bacterium | reverse complement strand
TCTGCCTAAGTACCGCAACAGTTTACCAGCAGATGAGGACATCTGCCAGGCACAAAATGACCGTTTTGAGACAGACTCCAAGTCCAGTATGACAATTAGCGTTTTATATTGCCAAAGAAAACGGCGGGCATTGAACCCGCCGTCCGTAATTGTGCCCCAAGGAATTGCTGTCGCTGGGTCACATCCGCCTGCGGCGGACAAGACCCAGCGAAACTTTTCAACTTGCGGGACAGCCTCTCCCCGTCTGCCGGGTCGAGTCACTCAAATTAGTACATGTCGCCGTAGCCGCCGCCGGGAGGCATCCCCGCTGCCGCTTTCTTTTCCTCGGGCTTGTCGGCAATGACAGCCTCAGTGGTAAGAAGCAGGCCGCCAATCGACGCCGCATTCTCCAGGGCGGTGCGGGCAACCTTGGTCGGGTCAATGACACCGGCCTTGATCATATCTTCATATGTATTAGTTTCGGCGTTGTATCCGAAAGCGTCTTTTCCCTTCATAACTTTATCGACCACGATAGAACCTTCCACTCCGGCGTTGTTGGAAATCTGCCGAATAGGTTCCTCGAGCACTTTGCGGATGATTTTGACGCCCACCATTTCACCCTCAGACATCTTGATCGAATCGAGAGCGCCCATGGCTCTTAAAAATACTACGCCGCCGCCCGGCACGATACCTTCTTCAACAGCCGCACGAGTGGCATGAAGAGCGTCCTCAACGCGGGCCTTCTTCTCCTTCATCTCGCTCTCGGTAGCGGCGCCGACATTAATAACCGCCACGCCGCCGGCCAGCTTGGCCAGACGCTCCTGAAGTTTCTCGCGGTCGTAGTCGGAGGTGG
The DNA here is from genome assembly GCA_964498015.1 of uncultured Ignavibacteriaceae bacterium. Classification (GTDB taxonomy): domain Bacteria; phylum Zixibacteria; class MSB-5A5; order GN15; family PGXB01; genus CAWEZN01. The sequence goes on along the minus strand of CAZCFT010000049.1, from coordinate 17,772 downwards.
TGTCCTCAATCTGCTTTCTGATCTGGCCGATACGGGCCTTAATATCAGCAGTATTCCCGCCCCCCTCGACTATGGTGGTGTTGTCTTTATCCACTACGATTTTCTTGGCGCGGCCAAGGTCGGAAACAACTGTATTCTCAAGCTTGAAACCCAGCTCTTCCGATATGACTTTGCCGCCGGTAAGAACGGCGATATCTTCAAGCATCGCTTTTCTGCGATCGCCAAATCCAGGGGCTTTCACCGCGCCGACTTTAAGAGTGCCACGCAGTTTATTGACCACCAGTGTCGCCAGAGCTTCGCCTTCGATATCCTCGGCGACGATCAGCATCGGTTTCCCCATCTGGGCGATTTTCTCGAGAATCGGAAGAAGGTCTTTCATTGTTGAGATCTTCTTGTCATGAATCAAAATCATGGCGTCTTCAAGAACCGCTTCCATGTTGTCGGCATCGGTTACAAAGTATGGGGAGACATAGCCGCGGTCAAACTGCATACCCTCGACTATCTCAAGAGTAGTCTCGATGGTCTTGGATTCCTCAACCGTAATTACGCCGTCCTTGCCGACCTTATCCATCGCCTCGGCAATCTTGTCGCCGATGCTTTTGTCATTATTGGCGGAAATGGTTCCGACCTGACGAATCTTGTTAAGATCGCCGGCAACCGATTGGGACAGTTTGCGAATCTCTTCCACAATTTTGGCGACAGCGGTATCGATGCCGCGCTTGATAGCCATCGGATTGATGCCGGCTGTAACCGCCTTAATACCTTCGCGATAAATTGCCTGGGCCAGCACTGTCGCCGTCGTGGTGCCGTCACCGGCAACATCGGATGTCTTTGAAGCCACCTCTTTGAGCATCTGCGCGCCTATATTCTCAAAGTGGTCATCGAGGTCAATCTCCTTGGCAACCGAGACTCCGTCTTTCGTCACGGTCGGTGAGCCGAATTTCTTATCCAGAATTACATTGCGCCCTTTGGGGCCGAGTGTGACCTTTACCGCATCGGCCAGCTTGTCAATGCCTCTTTTGAGCTTCTCACGAGCTTGCGCATCATATTCAATCAACTTTGACATATTTATTGCTCCTTCTCTACTTGCTTATAATGGCGAGAATATCGGCCTCGCGCATGATCAGGTATTCGTTTTCGTCGATGGTGACCTCGGTTCCGGAATATTTGCCGAACAAAATCCGGTCTCCCTTTTTAACTTCCATCGGGATTTTCTTGCCATCCTCGGTCAAGCGGCCCGGTCCAACTTCCATTACTTCCGCTTCTTGCGGCTTTTCCTTGGCAGTGTCAGGGATAATTATCCCACCCTTTTTGACTTCTGCCATCTCCATCCGCTTCACCATGACTCGATCGGCTAATGGCTTTACCATCATAACTGCATCCTCCTTAAGGTTTCTTATTGTTTCGAATATGCCAAAATAATATCTGTTTATTCGTCTGCAACCGTTAGCGCTCAACATGATTGAGCGCTAACAGCTGACCGAATATATTCTTTTACGCAGAATTGTCAAGCGGTTTCAAAAAAAAATTGCCATTTTCCTAAGAGGTTGTGGCATAATTGAATAGCTATTAAACCGATTGATGATTCACGATGATTCTGATTCCATCCAGAGTCAGATTAGGATGAATGGATTTTATATATGCCGAATGAGGGGCAAAGAAGTGGGAAAGACCGCCGGTTGCAACGACTCGCGCCGGGACAGTCAGCTCATCAAGAATAGTCTTTATAATGCCATCAACTTGGCCGATTGTGCCATAAAAGAGCCCTGATTTTATGGCGTTTTCGGTGTCTTTGGCAATAGATCGCGACGGTTCCTCAATTCTGACCTCGAATAATTGTGCCGCTTTAGCAGTCAGACCGGCCAGCGAAGTTTCCGGTCCGGGAGCTATAACTCCGCCGATGAAAATCCCATTGTCGGTGATAACTTCAAAATTGATCGCTGTTCCATAGTCCACTATAATCAATGGCCCGCCGAATTTGGCGAATCCGGCGACCGCATTGGCGATCCGGTCGGCGCCAAGTTGCGAGGGCTCATCATAGCCAATCTTAATCGGAAGCTTCAGACCTGATGATATTATCAGTGGCGAGACACAAAATAATTTCTCTGCTATCTCCTGATAAACAGAAGTTAGATTCGGCACAACGGAGGCAATTCCCACGCGATCAATTCGCGACGCATCCAATCCAGCTTTCGCTAATTGCTCTTTGACCAATTGCATGCATTTATCAGTATCAAGCTTCCTGTTGGAGTGCAAATTAAAAGTCTGCACCAATTCGTCAATTGCCGCATCAGGCCTTTTGACTGGCCGGACGGCATTATATATCCCGAAATGCGTCTTTGAATTTCCGATGTCGATGGCGAGCAACATAGATAAAATATATTTCACCGAACCTTCAAAGTCAAATTGCCCGTCAAGGGCCGGATTAGGCCTTTTGACTAACCGCATCAGGCCTTTTGCCTGACCTTCTGACTGACGGGATCAGGCTTTTGACTGAGCTGTTTAAGCGACATTTGCCCTTCAAGATTTGCGCCTGTTCAATTTTTGCACACCCCTTTCAAGCGAGATTCGTCTCTGCCGATAAATAGAAGAAAGAAGTCTCATTATATTTCCGAGGGAGGTTGCTTTGACAAGATTGCTCATTTTATCCTCATTGCTTTTTCTTTTTATCATCGCCGGTTGCGCGAAAGAAGTAATAGTAGTACAACCGGGTTCGGAAAATAGCAATCAGCCATCATTCAATGGCGAACCGGCGGACAATGCTTCGGCTTCAGATAAGCATCTTCAGCAGGCGAAGATGTTTTATGCGCGCGATAAGTACAAACAGGCTTTGCAACACTGTGAGAAATCAATCGAGTTCAACAACCGCAACTGGGAGGCCTATTATTATCTGGGGTTGGTGATGCAGAAGAGAAGAGAATACACCCGGTCAATAGAAACTCTCAATGACGGATTGAAATTCGCTCCCGACAATAAACTTGTCAAGGCCGAGCTTCACTGCGCCCTCGGGCACAGCTGGGAGAGTCTGGGGCGCTATGAGGAAGCCCGCAAGCAGTATGATTTAGCCCTCTCCCTTAATCCCCAAAATGAGGCCGCCCGCAAGGGGAGAAACCGTATTGAGGTCGAGAAGACATTGAAAAATTGGGGAAAAGATAAGGATATTGATTACGAGGGATAATTGCGATTGATATTTCTATTAGAGGCGACCGTATTGGGTCGCCTCTAAGTTTAGGTTGCTTATATTTAATACTGCCTCCACCAATTGGATTTGACATTCAAATCCTTATCGTATGACTACTTATTTTAGCGGTCACCCGACGAGCATAAAAAAAGCTTACTTTTCGACACAAAACAGATTATTTTGGTGTTATATAAAAATTAACTTTAAAAGCTTCAGCGGGCCTGTAGGCCTATGGCTCAGGAAAGAATATTGCATACTAAATTGATGATTTCCACTTCGGGTATCAGAGGGATCGTGGGCGCCGGTCTGGATCCGGTGATGATTACCCGCTATGCCGCCGCCTTTGGGGTTTTTTTAGGAAAAGGGAAGGTTGTCGTTGGCCGTGACACCCGGCCCTCCGGAGAGATTTACCGGATGGCGGTAATTGCCGGACTGAGGGCGGTCGGTCTGAATGTTATCGACATCGGCATTGTTCCTACGCCCACGGTAGAAATTTCCGTAAAATCGCTTAGAGCGGTCGGCGGGATCTGCATAACCGCCAGCCATAACGGATCAGAATGGAATGCGCTTAAATTCTTTGACCGCAATGGCGAGTTTATAGATAAGAGGGCATTACAAAAGATTAAACAAATCTATGCCTCGGACAAAATTCCTTTCTCAAATCACAAAGAGCTTGGCAAACTACTTATTGACAACTCTTGGAACGAAAGACATATCAACCATGTTCTTGCGCTCAAAATCATCGATAAGAATAAGATAAAAAGGGCCAAACTCAAGGTCGTTGTTGACGCCGTCAACGGGGCAGGATCCTACATTCTTCCGAAGCTTTTGGAGAGAATGGGTGTCAGAGTAATCAGAATCAACTGCGAGGGAAATGGCAATTTCGTACATAGACCTGAGCCAATTCCGGAGAATCTTAAGATGCTCTGTAATGCCGTAAAAAAGCATAAGGCCGATCTTGGCATGGCCTGCGATCCCGATGCCGACCGGCTGGCTCTGGTTGACGAAAATGGAAAAGCTATCGGCGAGGAGCTTACTCTGGCGCTGGCCGTGAAATATGTTCTGTCAAAGAAAAAGGGGACTGTTGCGGTCAATCTCTCCACTTCACGGGTTACGGAGTCAGTTGCCGATGAATTCAACTGCAGGACTTTCTATGCGCCTGTCGGCGAAGCCAATGTTATTGCCGGAATGAAAAAATATAAAGCGATTATCGGCGGAGAGGGAAACGGCGGGGTGATTTATCCCAAGTTTCATTATGGGCGGGATGCTCTTGTCGGAGCGGCGATTATTCTGGGGCTTCTGGCGCGAACCGGGCAATCGCTTTCAGGAATTATGGGAACATTGCCGATATTTCATAATATAAAGTTGAAAGAATCTTTGCCTGAAAAATTTGAAGCCAGACTCAGCAAAGTGGAAAAAGCGGCCCGGAAAAGTTTTGATAATTTGAAGATTGACCGGCGCGATGGAGTAAGATTCGATTTCTCGCGCGGCTGGTTTCAAATTCGTAAGTCAAACACCGAGCCGATATATCGTCTGATTGTGGAAACCGATTCAGAGGAACTCACCGGGATCATAAAGAACGAGGTAATGAAATTCCTGAAATGAGGATGAGGATAAAGATATGTGCGGGATAGTTGGGTATGTAGGGTACCGCCAGGCCCTGCCGATTTTGATCGAAGGGCTCAAACGTCTGGAATATCGCGGTTATGATTCCGCCGGCGTTGTTCTATACGAAGAGACGGGTCTGACCGGTATCAAGTCGGCCGGGAAAATAAGCCGACTGGAGCAGATTCTCGAGGGGAAGAAATACAATTCCGTTCAGGGCATATCTCATACCCGCTGGGCCACCCATGGCGAGCCCAGCGATTTGAATGCACATCCTCATTTCGACTGCAAAAATGAAATTGCTCTCGTGCATAATGGCATCATCGAGAATTATCGCGCCTTAAAGGCCTTTTTGGAGAAAAAGGGACATAGGATTATCACCGACACCGATACTGAAATTCTGGTGCATTTAATCGAAGAACATTATCACGGGGACTTGACCGAGGCCGTCAGGGAAGCTTTGATTCAAGTGGAAGGCACTTACGGTATCGCCGTCATTAGCTCGCACGAGCCGGGGAAAATTGTCGCCGCCCGGCAGGGCTCGCCCCTGGTTTTGGGACACGGCGATGGAGAAAATTTTATCGCGTCCGATGTCTCCGCCATTCTGTCTTACACCAAGAGAGCCGTCTATCTCAATGAAGGGGAAATTGCCACTGTCACCGCCGACCGCTACGATGTAATTAATAATGATAAGCTTTGCAGGACGCCGCAAGTTGAGGAAATTTCGTGGACTTTGGATATGATCGAAAAGGGCGGATATGCTCATTTCATGCTTAAAGAGATTCATGAACAACCAATGACTCTACGCAACGCTATCCGCGGCAGACTAAATTTCGACGAAGGCATTCCTCGCCTCAATGGCCTGAATCTTCAGTATGACCAACTGAGGCAGGTGGAGAGGATTATCATAACCGCCTGCGGAACCTCGTGGCACTCGGCGCTTATTGGCGAATATATGATTGAAGAGTTGGCCAGAATTCCGGTGGAAGTAGAATACGCCTCTGAATTCCGCTATCGTTCTCCAATCATAAAAGAAGGCGACCTTCTTTTTGTCATCAGCCAATCCGGCGAAACGGCCGATACTTTGGCGGCTCTCAGAGAGGCCAAGAAAAAGGGCGTGACCGTCCTTGGGATATGCAATGTGGTCGGCTCGTCAATCGCCCGCGAAAGCGACGGCGGCGTTTATACTCATGCCGGTCCCGAGATCGGCGTGGCTTCGACTAAAGCTTTCACTTCACAGATAATAGTCCTGGCGCAGATTGCAATTCTGCTGGGTCGCATGCGGCATCTTTCCGTCCAACGCGGGATAGATCTGCTGAATGCACTGCAGGAGATTCCCAATCAAGTTGAGCGAATACTACAGGATGAGGCGAAAATAAAGAAGATTGCCGGAGAATACTATAAATCAAACAATTTCCTTTATCTTGGGCGCGGGATAAATTTCCCAGTAGCTCTCGAAGGGGCTCTGAAACTCAAGGAAATTTCGTATATTCATGCCGAGGGGTATCCGGCGGCCGAGATGAAGCATGGCCCGATTGCCTTGATTGACCAAAATATGCCGGTCGTGTTTATTGCTCTCAAAGATTCCATTTACGATAAAATTTCGTCAAATATTGCCGAGGTTAAAGCCCGCAATGGCCGATTGATTGCTATTGCCAGCGAAGGCGACACGGAGCTATCGGAAAAAGCCGACCAAGTTATATATATCCCTCGAACTCTGGATATATTAACGCCTCTGTTGTCCATAATTCCGCTTCAGCTCTTGGCTTATCACATGGCGCTTCTACGCGGCTGTCATGTTGACCAGCCTCGAAATCTGGCCAAAAGCGTGACAGTGGAGTAGAAAATGGTTCAAGACTATAGTTCGAATTTCTTCCTGAGAAGCCAATATATTTCTTTCTGAACTGCACGAGGGGTTTGCCTTCCCATAATCAGTTGCGGGGGGGCTTACCGAGGCTTCAGCCGAGGTGTGACCCGCCGCCTCGCAATGAGTTAGCAACTATGTTTGACTTTGCCTATTACCCCGGACTGCTTTTTCAACAGGCTCTGAGGCAAAATCCTAATCCGGCCACGACCTCGACACAAAGACCTAAAATACCCATAATCAGCATATCCGGGGCAGTTGCTCCCCGCTAATCATATCCATAATCCGGATAACGCCAATAGGGCTCTTGATCGTCACAATCCCCGGCTGTTTAGATTCGACCTTCCCGATAACTGTCGCGCCTTGACCCAGCGGGGTCAGATGCAGAATTTCAAGCGCTCGACCGGCGTCTGATGAATTAACAAACGCCGCCATTCGCCCTTCATTAGCCACATAAATCGGGTCAAACCCAAGAATTTCGCAGGCCCCGCGAACATCCTCACGTACCGGAATACTTTTCTCATCAATCTCTATCCCTACTTTGGCTGTTTCGGCGATTTCAACCAGAGCGGAGGCCAACCCGCCACGGGTCAGATCGCGAAGGCAATGAATTTCGATCCCCGATCTAATCAATTCCATTACCAATCCCGCCAGCGGGGCGCAATCGCTTTCTATTGTAGTCTCAAATCCCAATCCTTCCCGTGCGGCTATAATTGCTATTCCGTGCCGTCCTATATCGCCACTGAGTATTACGGCATCGCCAATTCTGATAGATAGAGGATTGATATTCAAATTATACTCTATGATCCCTATTCCTGCCGTATTAATAAAGATTCCATCCCCTTTCCCTTTGTCTACAACCTTGGTGTCCCCGGTCACAAGCTGAATATTTGCTTTTCTGGCCGCATCTTGCATCGACTGAATTACCCGCCAGAGTATTTCCATCGGCAGGCCCTCTTCAAGAATAAATGCCGCGCTTAAGTACAACGGTCTTGCCCCGTACATTGCCAGATCGTTCACCGTGCCATTTATTGCCAGTTCTCCGATATCGCTTCCGGGTTCGCGCAAGTATTCAAAAATCTGCTCGGGGCCTCCAAGGGATCGACTATGCTGATGGCCATTCCTACATGCACCAGTACATAGTCATCGATTTTAACACCGGGGACACACGCGATATTTACTTCTCGAATCGTTCCGCCAAAACTTACCTTCGCAGTCCGGGTCAACGGTTCATCGCCTGAGATACTGATTATCTGTCCGGGTACGGCAAGGCACATATTATCATCTCGCTCTATTTTTCAAATCAATCACCGCCACAGCCTGACCGAGGGAAATTCCGCCGTCATTGGGCGGGATTCGCTGATGCCAGTACAGTTGGAATCCGGCTTTTATTAGATGGACAATCGTCCTTTCGGTCAAGTATTTATTCTGAAAACAGCCGCCGCTTAACGCAACCTTCTTTTCATTCGCTAATTGTGCAATTGCGACAATAATCTCCGACATAGTATTATGGAATTTGGCAGAAATCCTGGCAACGGGAACTCCGGATTTCAGGTCATCGAGCAAATCAAGAATCATCGGTCTCCAATCAACGATAATTGCTGATTCGGCTTTTTCAAATTCAAATCTATACAATTCCGTTGTTTGATTCGGGTCAAGCAGAAATTCCAGTTCCATCGCCGCTTGCCCCTCAAAATGGGTCGCCTGCCTGATTCCGATTATAGATGACACAACATCAAAGAGCCGTCCGGCGCTGGTTGTATAGGGCGAATTAATAGATTTTTCCAGCATATTTATCAGGACCTTCAACTCAGCGCCCGAAAAAGAATCAATCGGCTCTATGTCTCTGCGATCCAAAAGGGAATCGCCGAAGATTTCATAAAGCGCTGCCAGAGCCGCCCGTCGGGGCTCTTTGATTGCCTTCTCGCCTCCCGGCAAGCGGAATGGTCGAAAATATGCCGCCCTTTCAAATCCGCCTTCTGTCACCCGGAAAAATTCCCCGCCCCAGATTGTACCATCAAGACCATATCCGGCGCCATCCCATGCCACGCCAAGAAGCGGGGAGGACAATTCATTCAAATGAAATCCGCCTATCCCTTTTACAGCCACGATCCGCCCGCCGCATATGACGTCAACAGCCCCCAATAGGGCCTCATGATGCTTTGAAATTATCTTTCCCTCAGCATCCCAGAGTTCAAGGTGCGGCCCGCAATCGGGGCAGGCATTCGGTTGTGCATGGAAACGGCGGTTATCGGGATTGTCATACTCGGCGCGGCATTTCTTGCACATGGTGAAACCGGACATCGTCGTATCAGGTCGGTCATACGGTAGCGCCGTAATAATAGTATATCGCGGGCCACAATTGGTGCAATTGGTGAAAGGATACAGATAACGTCTGTTATCCGGGTCAAATATCTCAGTCAGGCAATCAGGGCAGGTTGCAATATCCGGCAGGACCAGAGCCATCTTGGCGCCCGATTGGTCGCTCGCCAATATCTCAAAAGCAGTATAGCCGACCGGGTCGAGATATGAATATTCGAGTCCTTGTATGGAAGAGCGGGGAGGCTTCTCCGGTTCAATCCGAAGCAGGAATCTTTCCAATCTTTCTTTTTCACCTTCAATCTCAATTGCGACGCCGTTGGAACTGTTTTTCACCCAACCGGAGAGCCTCAGGTCGTTGGCAAGACGATAGATAAATGGCCGAAAGCCCACTCCTTGCACCGCCCCTCTAATAACTATTCGCATTCGCTTTGGAGTTTCAATCACTTCAGCGGACATATTCCTTACCTGCTCACGCATTTTAGCTTCTTAATCCAAGGCACGGTCAGAGCTTGCAACATTACGAGGCGTAGCGATACAGCCCTCCAGCTGTTAGTCATTTTCCTACAGAAATATATACAACAAATCCCTGAAAACACGATAGAAATCGGCTTACTTTGTGAAAATTTTCTCTTATCAGCATATTATTTAATCAATGATAGATTTTGTCAGAACCTTATATTGTGTTGTTATTTAATATGTTATTGATTTGAATAGAATTTCTTCTCTTCTGTGAAGCAACAGAATATTGGCATATTATGCCAATATGGTCAAAATTACAAAAATCCATTCCCCATTCCATCCCAAGAATTTGCAAAGTCCAGCTTTTGACGGGCTTCTGACAGATTGGTAAACCCGGTTGTAAACCCGGCTTTTGACGGGCGAGACCAACCAATTTAGAAATTCGACAATTTGACGATATATCAAACAACAAGCTCGCAATCTTGTTGGTAAATCCGGCCGTTGACGGAAAGGAAAAGCGCTTTATGATCTCTATTATTGGCATTGTCATTGTCGTTATCTCCATCGTCAGTGGTTTTCTGATGGAAAAAGGGCATCTTTTGGTTCTTTTTCAGCCGGCAGAATTCTTGATCATAGGCGGAGCCGCCCTTGGGACACTGCTCGTCAGCGTTCCGATGAGAGTTCTCAAGGCTACGCTTTCAAGAATAACAAGCATTATGAAAGCCGGACCCGTAAAACAGGATTATCTCGACCTGTTAACCATGATGTATGAGCTGTTTAATGTTGCTCGAAAGGACGGCCTTGTCGGCTTGGAATCGCATATTGAGAGTCCGGACAAAAGCGCTATTCTTACAAAATATGACAAAATAATCAAAAATCATCATACTCTGAATTTTCTCGTCGATACGATGCGGCTGATAATCATGGGGGGGGTGCCCGAACACGATCTGGAAGGGATGATGGATCTTGATCTTGAGGTCCATCATACGGAGGAATCTCAACCTGCTCTGTCGCTTGCCAGAGTCGGCGATGCCCTGCCGGGTCTGGGTATTGTGGCGGCGGTGCTTGGCGTTGTGATAACAATGGGAGCCATTGACGGTCCCCCGGCTGAAATAGGCGAGAAAGTCGGCGCGGCCTTAGTGGGAACATTTCTTGGGATATTGCTATCCTATGGTTTTGTTCAACCGCTGGCAGCCAATATTCAATATTCTATTGACTCCGAAGCAAGATATTATGCCTGTCTCAAGCAGGGACTTCTGGCCTTCCACAAAGGTTTCGCGACTTCTATAGCGGTTGAGTTCGCTCGCCGAGTAATAAGCAGTGAAGCTCGCCCCGGGTTTTCGGAGGTTGAAGAAGCCTGCCGAGCTACTAAGATGTCCAAAGCTTAGGATCATTTCATGGCGGACGAAAAAAAAAATCAACAGCCTGTCATCGTCGTCAAAAAAAAGGGAGGACATGGAGGTCACCACGGCGGCGCTTGGAAAGTCGCCTATGCCGATTTTGTTACTGCCATGATGGCCTTCTTTTTGGTCATGTGGCTGGTGGGGCAATCGCCCAAAGTGAAGGAAGCAGTAGGTGGGTACTTTCGGGATCCCGTCGGTTTTAGCAATAAGACCGGCAAGGGGACCCTTGATGGAGGCTCTTCTCCGGTAAAGAGCATGAAATTCGAGAAGGCTGACGCCGAGAAGAAACGCGAGGAAGAAAAACAGAAATTATCTACCGCCGGCGACAAAATCCGCGAGACAATCAGCCAGTCCACAGAAATGGCTAAACTCAAGGATTTTGTGGAGATTCAGATGACCGACGAAGGATTGAGAATTCAATTAATCGATGCCTCAGCTAATTCAGATTCGGCAATATTCTTCGATATCGCGTCTCCCATACTAAAACCAAAAGCCATTCAACTCCTCACAGCGATTTCCCAAGAATTGGGAGGCCTCCCTAACCGCATCGTTATTGAGGGGCATACCGATGCCCGGCCTTTTCACAGCTCCAACGATTACTCAAATTGGGAACTCTCCGCCGACCGTGCCAACAGCGCCCGCCGATTGATGGAATCCTCCGGCCTGAAAGCCAAGCAGGTTCTGCAAATAAGAGGCGAAGCCGACACGCAATTAAGATATGCCTCCAATCCGGAGGACCCCCGCAACCGCCGTGTGGCCATCATTGTTTTGAACGAAGCTTACGAAGAGCAATTTAAGAATATCGATATAGGCGGCGAAAGAGCGGAAAAAATCGACTAATATCTTGGTAAACGGTTGTAAACCCGGCTTTTGACGGGCTGTTGACGGACAAGAAAATCTAAAATCTGAAAATCCTACCGAATCACTTTGTATCCATATCCAATCCGACAGTAAAACCGCTCAATAACCTGATTATTCAACTCAGCTGTCAATCCATATAAATTGCTCAGGCTGTCGTAATATCTGCCGATTTGGGCGCCCAAAAGATATGAAGAATCTCTCCCTACCATGATAACTGCCTTTCCAGCCTGCAAAGAATCCGGAAACCAATAATTGTACATAAGACCATTGCCGCCAAAAAGGCGACTTCCGGCCGTTCTGGATGGGCCATCCGAATTTATATAAAATGCCAGCTCGCTGGAAATATTGTACTTATCCATGCCGACTATCAATGGTCTTTTGCCGGTCTCTTTTGTGACTATTGAATCAATTGCTTTCACTTTGGCTCCGAGGTCTCGCCAGCCCGCAATATCGGCCATGTTCGTAAAATACGGAATTCCCGGAATTCCAAACGCGAGATAATAGAGACAACCGCCATAGAGAAGAGCCAAGATGACCACCGTTACTCCCCAACTTCGGCGCAGCCAATTTTGCATTTTTCGTTGGTAAATCCGGCTTTTGACGGAAAGGATCTTCATCTTTGATCGAGTGACTGTCACTGCATAGGCTGGAATAATCGATAGCCAGATTGGCCCTGTCCAATTTAGCTTAGGCTGGTGGCTGAGACTGAAGAATACAAAAATCGAAAGGGGAACCAGTACAACTGCATATAAAAACCATCCGTCCCCGGCCGGCCTTTGACAGCTCGCTCTTCTGGCGTCATTTTCGCCATCTCCTGCATTCTTGGCTTCTTTCGTTGGTAAATCCGGCTTTTGACGGACCGGCCAAAGCGCACTTAGCGCCGCCAGAAGACCATGCGGAGTCAGAAGAATAATTATCGAACCAAGCAACAGATGCAAAGAGAATTGCGACGTTTCATTCAAGCGCCTTGAAGTCTGAAAAACAAAAGATGCCCATCCATGCTCCGAATTCCAGAATATCACCGGCAGGAATAGCAAAAACGCAATTGCCATGGACAAATATGGTTGAGGCTTCTTGAGCCATCCTCGCGATTCCCGGTCAAGAATGACAAACAACAAGGCAGAAATCGGTAAAACTCCAATCGTATATTTTGATATCAGGCCGAGCCCAATACATATTCCAAAGCCATACCATGCCTTTGCCTTTTTCTCCATCAGGATCAGGTATAAAAAATAAAGCCCTCCTGCCCAACAGGCCGCAAGCGGCGCATCGGGCATCATCAGGCTCCCAATGCCCCAGAAGAATGGTAGGACAGAAAGAATTAATATGGAAGAAAGTCCGGCATCTTTTCCATATATCCGTTTTGTGAGAGCATAAACAAACACGACCGTAATCAACCAGCAGATAACTGCTCCCACTCTTATTCCGAATTCGGTCGTACCGAAAACAGCTGTGCCCGCGGCAATAAGCCATGCCACCATCGGCGGATGGTCAAGATACCCCCAGGCGGGATGCTGGCTGTAATTCCAATAATAGGCCTCCTCAGGGATCAATTCAAGCGCCCCTAAATAAAGAAGCCGGAGAACGAAAAGATAGACAATCAATCCAACTGTGAAAAATTTCCATCTCTGATTTTCTGCAGATTCATCCGAAAGAATTGGCAAATCCGGCTTTTGGCGGAGAGGAAAATAAATATAAGCGCCAATTATCAAAACTAAGATATCGCTCAAGATTGCCGCTGGAATAATCGCGATCTTGAAGGACAACCCCCAGACACTGACCATCAGAGCCATCATGCCGCCGCGAAGGTAAAAAATCATCAGGCCGGCAATAATATAATATGCCGTTCTCTTGATTGTTGAAGAACCCAACGACAATTGGCTGGAACCCTTCGAAACCAGAACGTAAGATAACAATATGGTAATCGCCGCAAGCAGGAAGCCAATAGAGTTGGCCAATAAAGGGGAAAGCCCCAAATCAATTTCGGCAAATCCGGCTTTTGACGGAGCTTTCAGAAAAAAAACCAAATCCAGGACGACGGCTAACCCCCCCCCAATCCACATTTTCCCCGCAATATTTTGGAATACTTTTCTGATCATCTTGACCATGCCATACGAAAGCGAAACTACCCCATTTAGACCATGAAGTCAAGCAATCATGCTCGCTCTTGATGGCCTATTGAAAAAACCCCATATTTAGTTACCGCTGGTCTTGCCAAGGCTTTAGCCGAGCTGTGACCTGCCACCCACAATATTGCCCCGATTCCCCATGACAAGATTCTCCCAATATTTTTCTTGACAGATTCCATCTGATAATTAGATTAGTATTGTATCTGGCCATTGAGAAAAGTCGGGTGCTTAAGCTGTAAATCCTGTCCCCACTGGCTATGCAGATGGCGGGCGGTTACGAAGGAGGCAGAATCTAACTGTCGAATTGAATTGCTACGGCAATCCATTTTGGCATTTACCAGATATGTGCATAGTATATCCCTGTAAGAATAATTAAACGATCTTCGAGGAGGCGCTGATGAGAAAAAATCTGTTTAATTTCACACTGCTTTTGACCCTTGTGGTCATTCTTTGTTCCGGCCTGCCGGCATGGGGGATTGATTATAAGATTACCAAAGTGGTCGAAATCGGCCCGGCGGATCCGGTTCCCTTTATTGGCCCGCTAAAATGGTCGCCGGACGGACAGTGGATATCTTACTTCCATAAGGGTTATCTGATGCTATCAGATACACTTGGTCAGAGCCATCAGGTCTGCAAAATGGAAATGATGCCCTGGAAATATGAATGGCTGTCCAATAATGAGATCGTGATACATTCAAAAATCTCAAGAAATGGCCAGTCCCATTTTAAGCTGAGCATAATTGATATCAGTACAGAGGGCGAGAATATTATTATTGACAAAACCGAAAGTTGGCAGGATCAGGTAGAAAAAGATTTGCCTTCTTATGACGGTCCACGAAAAACCCTCGAGGGAAATGTTCTTTATTTGGCAAAGAATAAGAGCGGGATCAAGGCCTATCTTGTTGCTGGGAAATATGGCAATTCACAGGAATCGTTAAACTTAAATGACAATCACATCATAAGTTGGGGTGAAGATGGATTGTATGTCGTTCGTACAGATTTTAATGATTCAATAAAAATATGGGGTAAGACTCGCTCTGACTCGTATTTTATGCCGGCAATACGCTCGGATAATTCATACATTTTCGAGGGGGGATTAATCGTGAGGTTATCGGATTCCACCATAATTAATTTGGATACGGTGATTCGCCCATTTCCGCCCAAGACTGTTTTTTGCGATTTTGCATGTGAAGCTTTTAATCCAAAATATCCGGAAGTCCTTTTCCAAATAAATTGCGATGATGGCGAAAATTATGAAATCCTCAGATCAGCTGTCTTCAATTTGGCCACTAATAATCTCACAATACTAGACACAATTGCCAATAAGGAAAATTGTCGTGAACCCGTATATTCGCCAACCGGCCAAATGATTTCTTTCTTATCGGGCGGAAAGGCTTATGTTATCCATAGGCGGGGGAGATGAAATCCAAAGAAATAAATTACGGATTTTACGGGCTGTTGATTATCAAATGTGGCTTCTTATTGGTGATCCTATCATGCAAAGCTTATGGTTTTAGCGTTTGCGTTGATCCTGGCCATGGCGGTAATTATGCGAAGGGCTGCAAGACATATATCACTGGATATTATGAAAAGGATGTTAACTTGCAAGTCGGAATTGTTCTAAAGGACAGTCTGGACAGCGGTGAGCTTATGGGGTCTTATCTATTTACTAGAACGACAGATGAAGGAGTCTCGAATTATAATCGGGCCAGAATGGCAAATAACTACGGAGCTGACGCGTTCATTTCAATTCATCATAATAGTCCTCGTGATACCTCAAATCATACGACGCAGTACTCAATGGCTTATTATTGCTCTTTGCCTACAATTCCAATTACTGACTCCGCCTATGGCTACGGGGGATGGTCAAGGGATAATACCGACACTCTAGCCAGAAAAGTGGCTTATCGAATTCATGATAATTTCGGATATTCCTACAGCGCAAAAGATACTGTCTGGGAAAGTGACTCGCTTATTGTGATAAAATATACATATATGGCATCTACCATAAGCGAGGCTTCCTTTATTTCTGTATTCAGCGAGGCCGACGAATTCTATTATAATTTCAATTACCACCGAGAGGCGGAGGCTGACGGCCTTTATAAGGGCATTCTAAGCTTCTGGAAAAAGCAGGGCTTTGCGGAAATTACTTATAACTATTATATCGAATCCCTTATGCAGAGTCATGAAATCGGTATTGACGGTCGCAATGATACAGTGCCATATCATGACTGCTGGCTTATGGGTGAATGGCATACCCTCTACGCATTATCCAATTTTTATGAGGACGGATATTGGTATAATTTCGTCCGTTGGGAACATAGAGACGGTATTTTCTTTAACCTAATCGATTGGACCCCAAACAGATATTGGGACATTACGATTGATTGGGATTTTTTGGGCCTCCACTGGTATCAGGCCATGTATAAGGGTGGACCGGTCTATCTTGACTTGATTGAGCCTGCTCCAACGGTATCTGAAATAAAGAGACTGGATACTGTGCCAATAAAATGGCAGGCCTTCCCGGGTGTGATGCAGTCCTGTTCCCTTTATGTATATCTGTCTACCAATAATAAAAAGAATTGGATGGCATTTGCCGGTCCCCTTAAGTACAATTACACCGGTTGCACCAAGGATTATCCGGCCAGTTCATCCGATGATGGTGTGCCGAGTGCGCTGAAACCGCATGCGGTTTCAGACAATGAGCAAATGGCGGAAAATGATTCGCATGCTGGAAATAAAGGCCGTGAAACGGATCAATTGGTAGGCGAAATTCTATCCGACGATACTGCAAATAGAAATGCAATCGCCCGCTCCAAGGATATCGGATGCTATAATTGGATAGTGCCCAATCTCCCCTCCGACAGCTGTTTCCTGCGGATAATCGCTTATGACATGGTGGGCAACCGAGACACAGTTATATCCCATCGCTTTCGAATAGAATGGCGAGATCCGCGCGATAGTCGGGGTGATGTCAATCAGAACGGTGTTGCCTATGAAATGGGTGATGCAATAGTCTTCACGAACTACTTTATCATCGATTTGGCGGCTTTTACAATCAATCTGGAAGCTCAAATAGCGGCCACCGAGGTTAACGGCGACGGCATCGTATTGTCGCCGGCGGACTTGGTTTACTTAATTAGGGTAGTCGCAGGCGTCTCTCTTCCACTGGAGAAACTAGCTCCCGGCGCGATCGCGGAATTTCATTCAGACACCACATCTGTTCGTGTCAAGACATCGGTAGATATTGGAGCAGTCCTGTTTGTGTTTAAGGGCGAAGGTCATCCTACCCTCGGCAATGCGGCTTCCGGAATGGAAATGAAGTATGGTCATATCAATGGGACAACCCGCGTTTTGGTTTACAGCATGGAGCCTGGACGCGCCATCACCAGTGGCGAAGTTCTCAATCTAAGCGGCTCGGGCGCTCTAATCTCCGTCGAGGCGGCAACTTATGGCGGCGCCACGCTTTCGACCAACATGAATTCCCAGTTGCAGAAAGATTATAAGTTCAGCCAGAACTACCCAAATCCCTTCAATTCGATCACAACGATTGATCTGGCTCTACCGGTCGCCTCCAACTGGACAGTCTCCATCTACAACTTGGTCGGTCAGAAACTGTTCGAGACCTCCGGATACAACGAAGCTGGAGCCCACCAGATTGAGTGGAATGCTGAAGCTCAGGCTTCTGGTATCTACTTCTATAAAGTCGACGCCGGCAAGTTCTCTGCCACTGAGAAGATGGTTCTGATGAAATAGATGAAATAATCGATTTTGATCAATACCGATTTCTCAAAGCTGTGCCCTCGTGCGGCGTTTTTAATTTGAATACCCCATACCTTGATACTCTGTCAAGGGGCTACTGAAATTGCCCCATATTTTGTTGCGGCTGGTCTTGCCGAGGCTTTGGCCGAGGTGTGGCCTGCCGCTCAGCAATGAGTTAGCAACCAC
>CAZCFT010000048.1:0-18681 GCA_964498015.1 uncultured Ignavibacteriaceae bacterium | reverse complement strand
TTGCGCGTCGTTATGCACAAAACTGGGATGGGCGCTACCGGCGGGCGGCTCACCTTCATTGTTGTCGAAGTAAGGGTCTGATATACAAATTCTTGTTGCTGTCGTGCAAACACCGGCTATGGTTACATAATGGCCGCCGAGGCGGCAATAGGCTCCACCCTGGTTTTCATAGAAACCAATTAAGAGTATTACATCCTGTGATTTCAGCACTTCTGTCTTAATCATGTTATAGTCAGGACCTGGCACCAGAGTTATTGTATATGCTAAGCCCAAACCGACTTTGTTTAGCCAGTTCTGAGCGCCAGCCACCAGATTATGGATAAAAGTTCCATTCGAGCCGGGACTGCAATTAGAGTAAAGAGCCAGCGAATCGACAAAAGGCATGACATTGGTCTGACTGTGATCATCGCCCATCAGAAGCGTATAATCCTGCACGAGGGGATAATGATCACTTAACCCCGGAGGCGGCACTGGGATCGTTTCGAACTTGGAATCAAACCACCAGAAGCAATTGGCGAGAGCCACCGGACCGCAGTATGACCAGCCGCCCACCGGCATGCCGCGCCAATTATTCTGTTTCTGATCGAAATCAGGCATACCAAATGGTGCATAATCGGGATAGGCTGGCTTATAGTACTCGCAAGTATCAGCAGTCACCTGACTTGTCACGGCAACATTCAAGCAGAATTCGGACGCATTTCCATCTTTGTCAATTGTTACGGCGGTGACAAAATCGCCGACAGCCAATGTGCCCGTAGTTATAGTCCAATTTCCCGATGTACTTGGATTTGTGGAACTAATGAATAGCTCACCCTCACCATAGCCGGTTGGGTCGGGTCTGGCCTTGAATAGCTCCACTGCGGCCTGCTCTGGTGGAGAATCAATGCTTATGGTGCCGTTTATGGTCGTGGTGCCCGCGGCATAAATGGCGCTTGTGATGATGGGGAAGTTCAATTCCTGATTGGGGCCGGTGTCAAGATCACCGAGGTCATTTAGAGTAACGCCATTATTCCATAGATCGATACCAAGCTCGTTATTGTCGAGAATGGCATTTTGGCTGATAACATTTTTGTCGGCATTGGTATTACTTACACCATCTTCCCAGACAGCAACGCCATCGCGTTTATTATAAACAATCCTGTTTCCGGGTCCGATTCGATTCCTGTCCGCGCATCCCCACTGCGTGGGGCCATATTCGCCGACTGCTACACCATGATAATTATTGGGAATTGGATTCTGACCACTTACATCTGCCCCAATGATATTGTACTCGACTATATTTAAGTAAGTCTGAATAGGCGGCCCATAGGGAATATTATTGTACCCCTGAATGCCGACGCCATCGTAATCATTGCCCGAAATGAGGTTCCATGAGACAGTATTATCATGAGTCCCCTCGGCCAGACAGACACCTTCATGGTCATTGCCAAGATCGACCGTTCCTGATTTATCGACCCCAATGTAATTTCCGTGTACAGTATTGAGATAAACATCACCCGGAAGCCTGGGACCCATGATAGTGACACCCTCGGCATAGTTTCCGGAAATCAGGTTAGATTCTATCCGATTTTGGAATGCAAATCCGCCGGGTTGGTTATCGATATAGACTCCAGCCCAGAGGTTAATTGGATTTGTACCGTTTCCTCTGTCCATAGCGCCGGTAGGGTCAGTTCCGACAAAATTACAATAGATGACATTAGTCGCCGCTTCAGGTAAGCCATTAATATATATTCCATTCCCCTGAAAGCGGTTGATAATGAGACCTGTGATAGTGTTGAAGTTGGACTGAATCCAGATTCCATGGGAGTTTCCCGCCAATGAACCGTCAATTTGAATCAGAAGATTCGCTGTAGAAGGCGGATTGGCGCCGGCGGCGGCTCCCGGCTGGGATAATCCATTAATATAGACACCTGACATCTCGGTTAGAATCGGAAGCTGTGATAGAGGTGTTATCGTTTGAACGCCGGGTCCGGGAATTGCGAATGCTATCGTATCCACTGCAATATTGGTGTTGGCCATTTGCATTGCCTGCCGCAGACTACCCGGGCCGGCATCATTAACATTGGTTACCACAAATGTGGCAGAAAATAGTGGCGCCATAGTAAGCAGCACTCCACCCGTCACTAGAATCATGATTTTTTTCATCATGAGGTCCTCCCATAAAGGATTGTTATGATACCTAAATATGTTAACTTCATGTCAAAAAATCGCTCGGATCAGCCAGAGGAATTGGCTTATCTTGCTTTAAACTCCAAGATGGCTGATTTGATTTTCCGGAAATCATGGATTGACGAGGTAAATTCAATGAATGCTATTCAGCGAATCCCTCTCCGGTCAAAACTCTATAAGTTCAAAATACTGCAAATGCCGTGATTTGTCAATTGAAAAATCCAAAGGCTTGAAAATCTTTTGATAATGAATTATGATATTATATGGCTTTTGAATTGATATTTGAGCGGGGGGCAATATTTTATCCCGCTCTCTCCTCTCGCAGTATGCACTCTTTTATTCATATTTATTCAGGGCATTATTGGCAAATTTGAATGGAAGCTAATAAGCAGAAAAGATATGTAGCCGGGCTTTCGGTGGCCTCCAACACTATTCTGGTGATCGGGAAATTTGTGATTGGGTTTGCCATAGGTTCGGTAAGCGTTATCAGCGAAGCGGTGCATTCGGGGATAGACCTGATAGCGGCCGTTGTTGCCTTTTTTGCAGTGCGTGAGTCAAGCAAGCCGCCTGACCGCGCCCATCCCTTTGGGCATGGGAAAGCGGAGAGTATTTCCGGCGCTTTTGAGGGGCTCTTGATTTTTCTGGCAATCGTAATAATCGTTATGGAGGCGGTGAAAAAGATTATTCATGGCGGCGAGGTGGAAAGTGTGAGACTTGGCTTGGTTATCATGGGAATTTCAGCTTTGCTGAATGCTATTGTATCCCGCCAGCTTCTTAAAGTCTCCAAGAAAACCGAATCGCTCGCGTTAGAGGCCGATGCCCTGCACCTGTCCACCGATGTTCTTACTTCACTCGGCGTCTTTGCAGGACTTCTTTTGATTGAGTTAACCGGTCTCCATATGCTTGACCCAATCATCGCATTGGGTGTGGCGATTGTAATCGGCCATGCCGCCTATGGAATTATCCGCCGCTCGCTCGGGGAACTTATGGACGAAGGACTGTCTGAAAACGAATTGAAGATTATTGAGAAAATAATGGAGGAACATCGGCCATATTTCCTTGATTTTCATGATTTGCGCTCACGCAGATCCGGTAATCAAAAGGAAATTGACCTGCATCTGGTACAATGTCATCTTATGAATATTCAGGAGGCCCATGACATCTGCGATCACCTTGAAGAAGAACTGAAGAATAAAATTCCACGGGCTCATATTATTATCCATGTTGAACCATGCGAAGGTGACTGTCCTGACGATATGAGTAATTGCAAATTCGACCCTCGGGCGATCTCCTCGCATATCTCCCCCAAAGAAAAGGGCAATAGTTCATAGGGCGGGAACCGGCGCCCGTTTTTCCCATGCGGTCTCCCGCAGTTCTATCCGGGCGCGGCAAATTGGCGAGAAATATTTTGTGATGGGTGTAAGAAACAGACCGATTTATCAGACGTCAAATAATTCTATGTCTTCCGCTCTTTTTTCTTGGCGGCAGGGAAGAGGACATTGTTTAAAAGCAAACGATATCCCGGCGAGTTTTTGTGCAGTGACAGGTCGGTTGGCGGGTCCTCAACCATATGCTGGTAATCTTCCGGATCATGACCGGACAGGAAAGTAAAGGTACCGCGGCCAAAGTTGCCATGAAGGTAGCGGACTTCATCGTACCCCTCGACTTCGCCAAGTACAGTCACATATTTTTTTAGCAGGGATTTGCGGAAAGCGGTCGTTTGTCCCATGAATCCTTTTATCATCCCCACATGATCCTGCACTAACATGGTCGGCACCGGATCAAGCTTGGCGGAAAATTCAAAGAGATAGAAATAGTCGTTGTCCGGTGTCGGAAACCTCTCCAGCCTTTCCGGATAGGTATCGATGTCGCTGTGACGGTATAGGAGGGGATCAAGAATAACCTTGAAATTTTCAAAGGCAAGGGTCTGGGAATAGTCCAGCTTTTCCTGAGCATTGGGGTCAACCGGGTCGCCATCGAATTCGCGCGGACAGATGTCATCATTTTCGGCGGCCAGGGCAATATCGAATGTCTCCGGAGCAGAACACATGGCAAACATAAATCCCCCGCGTCTGACAAAATCCTTAATCGTCTTGACTATGTCCAATTTCATCTGCGAAACTTTATGGTACCCCAATTTACGGGCCAACGCCTCATTGGTCTCGACTTCCTGACGGTACCAAAGCTGATTATGGTATGCGGCGTAGAATTTTCCATACTGCCCCGCGAAATCCTCGTGGTGAAGATGCAACCAATCAAAATCATCAAGTCTCCCCGCTAATACTTCCTCATCCCAAATCAGAGTATATTTTATGTCGGCGTATGTTAGCGCCAGAGTGACCGCATCGTCCCATGGTTCGACATTATGGGGAGAATAGACGGCAATGGCAGGGGCTTTTTCCAGAGTTACCCGTTCCATATTCTCGACATCAATAGTTCGATAGATATCCGCCAGTTGAGCCGAGTTAATCTCTTCGGTTTTAACCCCTCGAATAAGGCACAGACTGCTTAGTTGGTCATCGGAATCAAATACAAAAGAGCCGCCGCGATAATTTAGAAGCCACTCGACTTTTTTCCCCATTTCCAACGCCTTGAAAGCGATTCCATAAGCCTTGAGATGATCGGTCTGAGTCTCGTCCATCGGTATGAGAGTTACCTGTGCCGCGGCTTGGGTCCCCATGGTCGCTATCACGGCGAGTATAATAATTATATTCTTGACAATATTCATCTGCATGGCTCTTATTCGAGGGCAATATCTGCCAAGTTTATCAGTAATTCTACACTTCTTATCTGCAAAGGTTGGCTATTCTTTCTTTTTATCGTCCTTTTTCATCACCTCCCGGCGATAGGCCCGATATTTTTCCAAATATTCCGCCAGCTTCGCTTCTTTCCCCCTCTGGACTGGTTTGTAATATACGGTTCCGGCCAGCTCTTCGGGGAAATATTCCTGATCAGTTATGGCGTCTTCATATTCGTGAGCATATTTATATCCTTTGCCATACCCCATGGCTTTCATCAATGAAGTCGGAGCATTGCGAATCCAAAGTGGAACGGGAAGCGAGCCTTTCTCGGCGGCATCCCCCATCGCTTTTTCAAAAGCCATATAAGCGGAATTTGATTTTGGCGCACAGGCCAGGTAAATCACCGCTTGAGCCAACGCCTGTTCGCCTTCAGGCGAGCCAAGAAAATGATAGGTGTCTCGAGCATTCAATGTCACCGTTAGAGCATTGGTGTCGGCCAATCCTATATCTTCAACCGCCATCCTGATGAGTCTTCTGGCGACATATAGACGATCCTCGCCCGAATTCAGCATTCTTGCCAGCCAATACAGTGAAGCGTCCGGGTCGCCGCCGCGGACTGATTTATGTAAGGCTGAAATAATATTATAATGCTCTTCGCCGGATTTGTCATATAGTGAAGTTCCCTTCTGATGAATCTCGATCGCCTTTTCCACAGAGATATGGCCATTTGGGCCGACATCTTCGGCAGAAGCTTCGAGAAAATTCAGCGCCCTTCGCGCGTCGCCATCTGCGGCCGTAGCCATGAAATCAATCGCTTTATCATCGGCCCTGATATTGAGATTTTTAAGACCTCGTTCCGAATCCAAGAGGGCATTATTTATAATTTTCTTCAATTCCTCTTCAGATAGTCTTTCCAATACATAGACTTTCACTCTCGAAAGAAGGGCAGAGATAACCTCGAATGACGGGTTTTCAGTAGTGGCTCCAATTAGCACGATATCGCCCTTTTCAACATAAGGGAGAAAGGCATCCTGCTGGGCTTTGTTGAAGCGATGAATTTCATCAATGAAGATATAAGTTTTGCGCCCGGTCAGTTTGCGGAAGTTTCTGGCTTTGGAGATCACTTCCTTGATCTCTTTGATGCCTGAAGTGACTGCTGAAAAGGGCATAAAAAGCCCTTTGGTCGCCTTTGCTATAAGCTCGGCCAGGGTGGTCTTACCGGAGCCCGGCGGCCCCCAGAAAATCACAGAGCCGACTCGATCTTCCTCAATAGCGCGCCTGAGCGGCGTCCTTTTGCCAACCAGTCTTTCCTGTCCGAAGAATTCATCAAAAGAAAGAGGCCGCATTCGATCAGCGAGTGGGGAGGACAGATCTATCTTCTTATCACCTTCTGATCCATTTTTTTCGTTCTCAAAAAGCTCCATGGATATACTCCGAGATCACCTCGCTTTGAATAATATAACTGAAAATGCGATCTGGGGGGGGGATTTATTCGTTCTTTTGGTCTGACCCTATTATCTTTTTGGTAAATACGGCCATTGACGGATCGGACTTATCTTGTCGGTTTTCTGCTTGACAGGATAAGAAAATGGGTTACATTGGATTGTAGAAAATCAATCTTATCCGTTTCCTGAGAGGAGAGGATCTATGAAAAAGATTTTTGTCCTTGTTTTTTTGGGCGGCCTATTGGCGCTGAATTCCGGCAATGCTATGACTATGCGCGCCACCATTTCGGGAGCCGGTGTCTGGAGTCAGAATGATACTTTGAAAATTCTGCCAAATGCCGAATTTCAAATTGCGGTTTATTCTCTCAATAATGACACCATCCTTCCGCCCCCTTATCAGGCTCGTACCGCTTGGCAGAGCCCGTTTACGTTTACAGGTACTGTTCCGGTTCAATGGCTTGATGTAGTCAATGACGGGGTTCTTTATCAGGATTCCCCAACGCTCAATAAATTTTTGACTGCCCAATTTCTTGGTTTTTGGGATTTCTTCCTCGGCATATACATGGAAACCCGCGACGGCAATCTTCCAGACAGATTTAGTTTTGTCGGCATAGCCAACAGCTTTGGGTATCCGCCGGAATTGGGAGAAATTGAGATTCTTTTCTGGCGAGCCAAGACATCCGCTATGACCGGGCAGATATGTGTAGAGCAAGGGAATATGGACAACGACAGTTATGATTGGGTGTTTGATGACCCAATCCCGTCTTTTGTGACGACATGCTGGGAAGTCTCCGTTAATCCCAATGACATCGACAATGACGGTATTCCCAATGCCTCGGACAATTGCCCTGATGTATATAATCCCGGTCAGGAGAACAGCGACAATGACAGTTTTGGCGACGCCTGTGATTCTTGTCCGCATGATCCTTTGAATGACGCCGATCAGGACGGCATCTGCGGCGATGTTGATCCCTGCCCTTATGATGCTGAAAACGACATTGACGGCGATGGTATCTGCGGCAATGTTGATAACTGTCCTAATGTGGCGAATTCCAATCAGAAGGATACTGATCATGACGGTCTGGGAGATGCCTGTGATCCGGATGATGACAATGACGGGGTACCTGATGCTTCGGACAATTGTCCTTTAATATACAATCCCGATCAGATGGACAGCAATAGCAATGGCATTGGCGATGCCTGCGAATATGTCTGCGGCGATTTAAATGATGATGGTGTAGTCAATATTCTGGATATTACTTTTTTTATAAATTATCTTTTTAAAGGTGGCCCGGCGCCCAACCCTCTTGCATCTGCTGATGTAAACTGTGGCGGCGCCATCAACATTGCTGACATCACCTATATGATCAACACCATGTATAAACATGGTCCTGCGCTTCAATGTTGCGGGAAATAACGTTGCTTGAGATTTCGATGCTGAACGGGGCGCTCTGAAATGGTTCCCCCCGTTTTGCTTGATGTATATTTGTAGTGGCGTCTCCGTCAGGCGCCGGACTGATTGCGAGGCGCCACTATAATCAAAATTTATTCCGATTTGAATCGGTCTTATTTTTCGACCAATTGGCTTTCCAACTCCTGAGCCTTTGAAATCAAATCCAAAAATTCCACAAATTCCGGCCTGTCTTTTTCGCGGAAAATCTCTTTGGCCAGATTAAAAACATCGGCAAGCTTCGACCCTTTCGCCCAATAGCTTTTCCCCAGAATCTCAGAAAATTCTGCGGCCACCGCCGCGAGTCTGAAATCAGCCGAGGATTTTTCAAAACTGGTTTTGAAATTACTTTTTTCAATTGTATAGCTGACCTCGTCCACTCTGTCATTTTCAGGGTCTTTATATCTGATAAAGACATTGGCGATATGGGATGAACGCATATTTTCGCGAAGTTTCACTTCATATAGAGCGGTCGCCTGATGACCGGAGCCAATTTCGCCGCCGTCCTCTTTGTCGTCGCGGAATTTATTGTCGGCAACATCCCGGTTTTCATATCCAAGCAGACGATAGCTACGAACCGATGCCGTATCAAAATCCACCTGAATCTTAACATCTTTTGCAATCACTTGTAAAGTACCGGTAAGATTCTCGAGAAAAATTCTTTTGGCCTCAGCGATATTATCAACATAAGCATAATCACCGTTTCCTTTGTCTCCCAACTGTTCCAGCAGAATGTCATTGTAGTTCTCCATCCCAAAGCCGACGCTGGTCAGAGTAATTCCTCTATCAGCATATCCTTTAATCCATTTGAGAAGTTCTTCCGCTCCCGTGACGCCCACATTGGCCACGCCATCAGAGCAGAGAATTATCCGATTTATTTTCCCTTTTTCAAAATTCTGCTCAGCCATTGCATATCCGAGTTTCAGGCCTTCCTCCGCATTGGTGGCGCCATCAGGCTGTAGCCATTCAATAGCTGTAAGTATCCGATCCCGATTCTGGATTGAAGTTGGCTCCAGAAGAACACGACCATTGGATCCATAGACAACTATGCCGACTTTATCATCCGCATCAAGATTGTCCAGCAGAATTCTTAGCGCCTTTTTCACCAATTCCAGCCTGTCTTCGCGCGCCATTGAACCGGAGACATCAATAACGAAAACCAGATTGGCAGGTTTTCTATTTTCCGGATCGATGGTTTTTCCCTGAATGCCAATTCTGAGAAGTTCACAATTCTGCCCGAATTTGGACGGGGCGCCTTCGATATTGACGCCAAATACATTGTTTTCAGGATTGGGGTAATTGTATCTGAAATGATTTATAAATTCCTCGGTGCGGACAGCTTCATCGGGCGGCAGATTCCCTCTCTCAAGATATGAGCGGGCCATAACAAAAGAGGCATCATCGACATCGATGGCGAAAGTAGACAGATGATCATCTTCAGTATCTATAAAAGGGTTCGTTCCATAGTCTTTGAAAAACATGGCGTCGTACGCCTGCCCGTTGACAATTGCCGTTCCGCCATGAGCCGGAGGAAAATATCCATTTGTCTCGAGAGCCGGCATTGATAGCATCGGCGCTTGAATGCATTTAGCAGCTTCACGACCAATCTCAACCTTATTGGAGACTTCAAACTTGTCAATCTTCTCTCTATCAGCGGTCACCTTGATGACTTTACTCATGTCCCTGGCTTCTTTTTCCATCTCGATTCTGACCTCAGTAGTCATATCCGCCGAAATTCTGACTGACGTTATCTCAGCTGTCTTATACCCTACGGCAGAGAATTTTAGATGACAGATACCGGGTTCTATATCTTTGATTTCAAATTCCCCTTTCAATGTTGTCATTACTCCCTTGGTCGTGCCGACAAGTATGACCGATGCACCCGCTATCGGGGCGCCGGTCTCTTTATCAGTGACAATCCCCTTGACTCCTCCTGATAGCCCCGCAGATATCATGAGCGGTATCGCACCCAGAGCTAAGATGATTAGAAGCCCGATAGAAAGAGTTCTGGAACGCATAATCTGCCTCCTTGTTTTAATGGTTTTTTATTGCTTCCAGTGGGGATTACAACTGTAGGACAGATTTCTTCCCGGAAATGTGCAATTATTTATGAATCGAGGGTGAAATTCGACCGCTTAGGAAGCTGTCAACCGGGTACAAAAAATGCCGAAGGGGGGATTCTTCTATGGCAGTTTTGGTAACCCTTTGAGCTATATTCAATTGTCAAATAACCTCTTGAATATCAATAAATTTCGACTTTGATATGCTTTGATGTCTTTTGATATGTTTTAAGCTGTTTTGATCTGAATTGGACACAGAATGGTCACAAGCCTCCCGGTCGTTATTTTGGTTAATATTGGGTAACATTGTCTATATTTCACATTCGGTGATTCCTGCTTCATGTATGTATTTCAGGCAATTCAGACACATCTATGTTTTAAGTTATGTGTCACTTCTTGCTTGATGTCAAGCGCTATAGACAGTCCTACCCCTTGTACCAAGGTCACCTACTGTAGGACAATAAGTTGGAGGTGGGAGGAATCGAACCCCCGACTCGCATTGTGGCACAAGGACTTACGAGTCATTGTGACCAAATTGTGACCGCTTTTTTGCAGTGTCAAGATCGTTAGCGTGGACTGATTCAGTCCATGGCGGCCCCGACCTCACTCTCTTCAAACTTCTGTAACTTCCCATTTCCAGATCTGATTACAATATGCCCGGATTGGCGGAAGCTGTTGGAAAATAATCAAGTGTGAATGTCAGGTCGTGACATGAAGTGAGGTCGCATTCAACTATCGAGACGATGATAAACTGCAGGTTGTTTCTTCCGCTTTGTAATTATACGGAGAGCCTATCGACAGAAGATGATTGCGTAGGCTATTCCTGCAAGGATGACCCATAAGATATCGATCTTACGCAGAAGTGCGATCAGTGCAAGAACCACGAGCACAATATGAGCGAATCCCCAGTTTACATTCAGGGTGAAGCGAACGGTAACGGCCAGTAATAGACCTACAAAAGAGCATAAGATACCATCTAAGGCTCCGACGAAACGTGGCGAGGCATGCAGTCTATCGAAGTAGGGGGCAACGCCAACCACCATCAGAAATGACGGAGCAAAGACGCCCAGGGTGGATACAATGGCGCCAGCAATCCCTTGAACCATATACCCAACAAATGTGGCGGTGATCACAATTGGACCGGGGGTAATTTGCCCAAGAGCAATGCCGTCCATAAAGACATTGGGAGGAAGCAAAGACCGTACGTGTATGATCTCATGAAACATCAACGGTACTGACGCGAATCCGCCGCCAAAGGCAAAGAGATCAATTCGCAGCATCAACGCCCCAAGCGCAAACAACTTACGATCGATAAAGAACAGGAACAACAGCGCAAGGACTAGCGCCAGAATCATCAGCATTACCGATTTCAAGGTGCTAAGGTGACGCGAATCATCAATGGGGTTTTGCTCCTCATTATGATTGGTCAGTAGAATCAATCCCACGACGGCAGATGACCCAATGACCACGATCGGATGCAGACTAAGTAGAAACGCAAAAGCGGCCAGCGCCGCGATGAGGAAGCCGGGCCACTTCTTGAGGGCAGTCTTGCCAAAAGACAGAGTCGCATTGGCAACTATAGCCACAATGAGAGCATGGAGACCGGTGAAGGCAGCAACCACTGCGGGCGCCGTGGATAAACGTGTGTACAGAATTCCGAGAGCCGTCATGAAGGCAAATGCCGGAAGTCCAAAAGCTATGAAACTTACAGCCGCGCCGGAAACACCACGGGTCTTAAGGCCGACGAAAGCCGACATTTGCATGGCTGTGGCCCCCGGAATGGTCTGACATAAAGATGTCCCTGCCCGGAACGTTGCATCATCGAGCCAGCGCCTTCGCTCTACGGCCAGTCGCCGGATATAAGCTACCATGGCCGGCCCGCCGAAGGCAGTAATGCCCAATCGCAGAAAGGAAACAAATAGCTCAGGCAATGTTATTGTTTTGTTTCGCATTATCTTAAAATATGATTCAGAATGACCCCTGCAAGCCAAATGTTAATGAGTATACTATCTATTTCAATGATTTGAGTCCTATTGTCTCCTTCTTCGTTTGCAGGCCATCCCTTGCGAGCGTTGCTGTATGATGGAGAAGCCATATGCCAACTGAAGTTCCAATGATTGCGGAAAGCATGACATCTGAAAGCCAGTGTTGATCGTGGTACACTCGTGAGAATGCCGTGATTGCCGCCGCCCCGTACCAGCTGGCTTTCCAGATCCAGTTGTCGAACATGCCAGCCATAACTGAAGAGAGGGCAAAGGCCACGGTGACGTGACCGGACGGAAACGACAAGTGGTCATTCGGCCCCGTTGTGAAGGGAACGAAGTTGAAGCTGCCATGGCCAGTGTATGGGCGCCATCTTCCAAACAATGATTTTATACTGATAGTCAGCATTCCTGCGAGGATATACGACTCGGCTATGAGCGCGCCAGTATTCCTCAGACGAACTGCACCGGCAATCAAGCCGAGCCCATACATTGCGAGTAGAATATACATGGTGGGCTTTCCGCCACCGTACCAGTGTCCGAAGCCAAATATTGCATCAAGTAGCCCGTTATGCCAACCGGCGATATCAGTCCGCACTTCATCGTCAATGAAATAGATGAAGCTAATTGCCATGATGATGATCATGAATAACGACCACTCTTTTGTCCGCCAATGGAGAGGTCTCGTGTATAGGAGACGAGCATCACGCAGCAACCGTTTCAAACCAAGCGCGACCGTGCCACTCAATGTGCGAACGATTTCGTTGACTCTCGCGCTTTTCTTATCCGTTGCAGTCATCCTCTGCCAATATTGGCACGATCTCAAATGGTTCAAAATCTCAGAGTCGCCTTCAGCCTGTCAGTAAATAGTAGTAATTCGAGAGCGTCATAGATGGAATTTGTCAAAATCATTGCCACCTTTAAAGCATCAACAGCAACGCCTTCTTTCAGGCAAACGGCTATGCTTATTCCGGCCAAGGCCAGCATCTTTCGATCATTATTGCCGTTGCCGATCGCCACGACATTTTCAGGTCCAAGCCTTCTAATATAGTTTTCTTTTTGAACGTCTTGATGGTTGCCGGTAAGAACGACCACGCGATATACTGTGCCGGCGAGCTGGTCTTTGACTTTCCCATGCGTATCGGCCGTCAGGACATGAATGTCGATTTTTGCGGCCAAATTGTCTAATCGCTCTCGCACCCCAGGCAACAGTAAGCCATCAACGGACAGTGTTCCAGAGTAATCGCAGACCAGGTGTTTTATCTTAAATTGTCCAAAACCAGGAATGCTAATCTCAATCACAAACACCTCGTTCCCTTAGCTTTTTAAGAGAAGAAAGAAGCAATGCCTGTTGATTGTCAATAACTTTCAGCCGGTCGGCGATCGCCGTTTCGCCTGCGTCTCTTTCGCGCCGTCCCTTTGCGACCGCATCCAGAATTTCTTTCTGAAGACCGTCAAGTCTCTGTTGCATTTCTTCCGCAAGTAATCGGGTGGCTTTATCTAACCAGTTGGTATGCTGTTCATCAACCTGGTACAGGTTTTGGGTCAGCCAATCTGCCACGAGCTTTTTCGTGCGATGATAATTTGATCGCAAAATTATGTTTCCGGGCAGAACCGCGTTTGCGAGAGGGATCAGCCAATCACTGATGTCAAGAGCCATTACCGGTTCCGTGAAATCGTAATTATCACGCTTCGTTTCAATTGTTATTTTATGGATTTCGAAATGAGAAAGCGAAATATTGAAGGCGTTCGCTGACGCTTCATACACGCGACCGATGATCCGATTGGTTTCAGAGACTGCCAGATCGACGCGACGACCATAGAACTCTTCAAAATGCCCTTTGACGGTGTCTTTCCACTTTTCGGCACATTCTCGAGTTAATTGTCGGGCGCGGCCAAGAATCTCTTTTCTAAGTCGATTGCGTGGGATAGAAGTAAATTGCTTTTCGCCTTCGATTGATGAAATTATCTCCTTTGTTTTGTCAGATATATAGAGTTCTCGCTCCGCTGTCCAGTCGTTCCAATTGAATGGTATTTCCTGCCCCACCCGCACTCTTGCCGCCAGCATGGAATCATTGATATCCCGCATGGAGGCTTGAAACCGAGCAATTTTATGGTCAAGCTCGGCTATCGGATCAATGAGGCCCTTTCGTTCCAATTCAATATTTTGCAATAATCGCTCACTAAGAAATGTCAAGACCCTGTGGGCCGACTGACGGGCCAGCTCGGGTCCAGACGAAGATGCCATTTTTGTCAATATGGCGGAGAATTCACCAAACGCGCTGTCGGTTGTTCCCTTCAATACTTGAAGAGCAGAAATATGTCGAATATCTCCCGGGTCGCCTCCCAGTTGTTCCTTTATGACATCCCTGGTGAATGATTCGGCCTTGGAACGGACTGATTCGGTTACGAGATCGGATTTGTTCAATACAATGAGCATTCGATCAGTCAGGGTTTTGATTGCCCGAACCAGATTTAATTCCTCACCAGTAATTGGCGGGTCGCTTCCCAAAACTACGATGGCCACATCAATTCTTGGCACAAATAATCGGGTTGTCTCAGAATTTGGTTCAAAAACGCTTCCAACACCGGGTGTGTCAACCAAGCGCATACCCTTTTCAAGGAGATCGACCGGAGTTTCCACGATTACCGCTCTAATATTTTTTATATTTCCGGGATTTCCTTCTTCTGATACAAAAAGACCAAGTTCTGATAGGGGCACAACCTGCTCATGACCATTTTCATATTTTACTACACATTTATCCTTTGATCCATATTGTACGATGGTTATGGCACTGGTCAAAGGCGTCACATCCACAGGAAGCAGTTCTCGACCTATTAAGGCGTTTATGAGAGTGCTCTTGCCGCGCTTGAATTGCCCGACCATGGCCACATTGAAATGACCGGCCTCTAATGCTGCCCTAACGTCTGCGATTTCCGCGACGATATCCACGCATTGTCGTTCCCTACTCAAATTCTCAATTGCGTCAGTAATTGAGAATGTAAGGTCAATTTCAGTTCGGCATGTCGGCATAACAATTGCGTCTGATTCCAAATTCGGGATTTTACTTTCAGGGGTCAGAGCTTTCCTGCCTGATCGAATTTGACATATTGTCAATCAATCCGGCAAGTGTGCCAATCTTGTCGTCCAGATATTCCGCAATTTCAGGCGGCACAACGCCGCCACCTTTCATACGTTTCGACTCCAAATCCAAGAGAATTGTCCTCAGCCAGGCATTGCTGCCTATGATATTGCGCCTGATGGACTGGGCATCTGCTTCAAGCTCAAATTTACTTTTTATATCGCTTATGAGTTTCAGAATATTTTCGGAGATATTCTGAATTGCCTCTCTCTGTTGCGGCAAAAGGTCGTTTTGCTCGCTATAAAGCAAGGAACTTTCATAACCGCCCTGAGCCCAGCGTCTGTATCGGCAAAGGGTTTTATCCAACAGTAACATTGTCACAGACAACTTTCGCCGGTGAGTATCTGTGAACTCTGTCTGATTACTATCTGTCATGATCTTGCCTATGGGCTCCCCAAAAACCATTAAGCCTTGGCAAGAGGGTTCTCAAAGACCGCTTCACCGCCCAAATCTGACTCGATTTCCAACAAACGATTGTATTTGGCGATTCGTTCACTGCGGCAAGCTGAACCGGTCTTTATTTGTCCCCCACCCATGGCCACGGTAAAATCCGCGATAAAGGAATCTTCGGTTTCTCCGGAGCGATGTGATATGACATATCCCCAACCAGACTTTCGGCATAGCTGGATGGCGTCGATAGTCTCGGTGACGGTCCCAATTTGATTTAGTTTAATCAGGACCGCATTGGCGCTTTGCTCTTTAATACCCCGGGCAATAAATTTGGTATTGGTCACATAAAGATCATCTCCAACGATTTGAATCTTCTCGCCCAGTTTAGCGGTCTGCTCTTTAAATCCATTCCAGTCGGTTTCTGCCAGACCGTCTTCGATGGAGACAATGGGATATTTATTTATCCAGTCCGCATAGAGTTCAGTCATTTGTGCGCTGGTCTTCGTGCCCTGACCCGATTTAGAAAGCTGATACTGCTTATTCTCATAAAATGAGCTTGCGGCCGGGTCAAGAGCAATGGCAACATCACGGCCGGGTTCATAGCCGGCGGCTCGAATAGCTTCGACAATAACGTCGCAAGCCTCATCATTGCTCTTGAGATTCGGGGCAAAACCGCCTTCGTCGCCGACACTGGTTGCATATCCATCTTTCTGCAGGATTTTCTTAAGAGCTTGGAAGACCTCAACTCCATACCGAAGAGCTTCGGCGAAGGTTGGCGCCCCAATTGGCATGACCATAAATTCCTGAAAATCAACGCTGTTATCGGCATGCTTGCCACCGTTGAGAATATTCATCATAGGGACCGGCAAGCGCACCGCACCGGGACCTCCCAAATACTTGTAGAGCGGAAGGCCGGCCGCCAATGCCGCCGCGCGGGCAACCGCCATGGAGACCCCGACCATGGCATTGGCTCCAAGTTTAGCCTTATCGGGAGTTCCGTCCAATTCAATCATGAGTCGATCGATCTCAGATTGGTGCGACGGATCGAAACCAATAAGCTTTGGCCCGATCAGCTGGTTGACATTGGACACCGCCTTAAGAACGCCTTTGCCGCCGAATCTTTTCTTATCTCCATCCCGCAACTCAAGAGCCTCAAATTCACCCGTTGACGCACCTGAAGGGACAGATGCCGATGTCTGTATACCGTTACTCAGACCTATGAATACACGCAGAGTCGGATTGCCGCGGGAATCGAGTATTTCCATAGCGGTAACAGTCGCGATTTTTGGATTCACAAGACACCTCCATTCTTAGATATTTCCTTCGTTATTTTTTGATTTCATTCTCATCAAGTAACGTCTCAATCTCATCCTTGATCATTTGGGCAGGATGATTTCTGGCATTGTTCAAGAAATCCAAAGCCTCCTTATTCCTGATTTTGCCCAACGCCCGCACTATCTCTACAGCAAGATAAACATCCTCGGCCCTTTTAAACAATGCAATTAGGGGTTGTACCGCCTGCGTGTCAAGCTTTTCCCCGAGCAACCAGGTCGCCCGCATTACGGTTTGAGCATCGGGATGGCTCAGCGCTCCAATCAGTTTCT
This sequence comes from uncultured Ignavibacteriaceae bacterium, assembly GCA_964498015.1. GTDB lineage: Bacteria > Zixibacteria > MSB-5A5 > GN15 > PGXB01 > CAWEZN01. The sequence continues at coordinate 1,697 of CAZCFT010000048.1, read as the reverse complement.
CGACCATGTTCTTCGAATCCCACGATTCCCGAATTTTGAAGCCACAGAAAGGGCAGGCTGATTTGTCCTCCCCAAAATCCTTCCAACAATTTGGGCAAAAAAAATGAACCATGATTAGAATCCTCGCTCTAACTCTTCGAAATCCCTTCAATATTCGATATTGGTAGAATCGCGGGCCGTTCCTCATTGCCTTCGGAGTGCCCATTTCCATTGTTCATATCGACAATATCCTCAGAATGTACCGGCATGAACCATTTTTGGGCGATAAAAGTCGGAATAATTGCACTTGCTACTACAACCCCAATGAGAATAGAATATTGAACCTCATTGATGAGCCCTGCGTTTAGTCCGTATAAACTCGATATCGTTCCAAAAGTCAAACCTGTGCTCATGAGCAAAGTTGTGTACATGCTCCCATCGGGAATGTATTTTTTTGCCAGAAAATAGACTCCCAAAAACTTCATTACTATCTTTAGCACAAAGAGGATCGCAAACAACCCAATGGCAGAGAAAATCAGGTCATAAGAGACTCGCATACCCCCGACGATAAAGAACATCGGGGTAATAATAGCGTAGGCAACCGTTCTTATTCGGTTTCGGAGCTCTCTGGTCGCAGAAGCCCCTCGAAAATGCTTTGACATCAACAGCCCCAAAAGAAAGGCTGGCAGGACGGCATGTCCTTCCCCTAAGTTTGCAAAATACATGAATGCTAGGAGCAGCACGAAAACATATTTAATCTCAGGTTCAATAATTTTGTTCTTCCATCTTGTATTGGAAAAGAAATGATGGGAGAATTTATCCGCGAAATAAATGACATTCAAGGAAACGGAAATGAAAATCAGAGTGTAAAGGCTGGGTTTGACAAATAATATGCTCAAGGCCAGTGCGGTTCCCATGTCTGTTATGAAGGTAGAGGCCATGAGCATCTTACCCAGATTTGTATTGGCCAGGCTGGTCTCGACCAAGACCGAATAGACAACCGCAAGGGAAGTAGTAGAAAGAGCCACGCCCGCTATCAAGGCCGCGTTATACGACCAATGCATCACAAGAAATGTGAACAAGAAGATTCCCAGGAATGGCAGCAGGAACGACAAAATGCCTATCAGAAAACTTTCTTTGAATCTTTCTCTTAAGAGGACTGTGTCAATTTCCGTTCCTGCCAGGTATGTCAAGAGCACGCCTCCAAATCCCGCGAGATACGACATCCATTGTTCCGGCTGGATGCCCCAATTGCCGATAAGAGAGCCAAGCGCAATCTCAATGATTGCAACCGAAAGACCGATTCTGAGGGAAATAAGGCTTGAGATTAAGACTATGAGGCCGACGATTAGTGGGATTACGTCTGCGTGCATGGCTGATACTCCTTTCTCATTGCTAACATAGGAGTTATCAGCCATTTAGGCAGTTTAGGTGAACTCCATCACCCTTTGCCAAAATTATCGACCTTATTGATATCTTTTTTTAGGTCGATTGTCAACGAAAATTAAACAAGGCCCTTATCCCCTGGGTTCCGGAAAATGATTTCCAAGTATGATATAAATTTTAATGTGATCAATCTCTTGAAACCAGATTCTAAGAATCAATCAATCCGACTGATGCTTCCCATCTCATTTTTATAAAATAGGTTGAAGGCGGGGGACTAATCCCCGGCCGGGTCTGGTCCACCATTCCGATCGGGGTCGTCAATATGCTGCCGG
>CAZCFT010000047.1:0-18726 GCA_964498015.1 uncultured Ignavibacteriaceae bacterium | reverse complement strand
TGAGAACCCGCCGATCACAGTACTTATGGGACAGCCTCGGGGTTCCTGACGGCGCGAAGAAAAGTGAATTGTTGGGATGTTATCTGACTTGGGGGCGGGATTTCGGAATTGGGCTTGAAACTATCAATTTGGGCGGCTTTTGACCGATAAACAGTACAAAACAGGTATTGACAAAAAAGGGAATCCGGGTATATTTAGTTGAGATAGATTAAGTTACATGCCTTTCTGCATTGAAGGTTTCGTTAATTAGGCCGTATAAAATGATAAAATCCCGGAGGTAAAATGTCACGGTTCGCCCGCTTTGGCATCGGCGCTTTATTTCTCACAGCCATATTGGCTTGTCAATCATCTTCTGCCGCATCACAACCGGCTAAATCTCAAGCCCATTCGCAGGTTCTCAAAGCAAGGGCTGTTCCGGTGAAACCGCAGGGAATTTCGGTCTCGCCAGAGGCAAATATTGCGCGAGTAATTGTGAAATTCCAAGAAGGCTCTGATGTTCGGCTTCAGGGAGACAAGCTTGTTGCTAAGAGAGGACAGGCTGTTCGGATTGATGAGGCTGAAAGAATCCTATCGCCCTATATGAATGGGAAATTCAATCGCCTGATCAATAAGTCTGAGCAAGAGCTTGAAATGGCCAAGACGGTTTATGAGGCGGCCTCCGGCGCACAATTGGCGGATATGAATCTGTACTATAGAATTGATGTTAGGGATAATGCGACAGCTGAGCAATTGGCGAATAATCTCAATAAACTCGATGTTGTCGAGCTTGCTTATATTGAGCCGGTTCCGGAGCCGGCGGGAGATATTGACCCGCCTACGCCCAATTATGAACCGTTCCAGAGTTACCTTCATATGGCGCCGGGAGGAGTTGACGCCGATTACGCCAATACTCTGCCTGGAGGCGATGGAGCGGGGGTGAAAATCGTCGATATCGAATTCGGGTGGAATGTAACCCATGAAGACCTTGACAGAGCAGTCGGGGGAATAATCGTCGGGGGCGGCGGGCCTGATGATCATGGCACGGCGGTGCTGGGCGAGATGATAGCGGGCGATAACGGATACGGAGTAACGGGCATTTGTCCGGGGGCGAATGTTGGGATGGTTTCGGTGGCGACGCTCAGCGTTTCAGAGGCGATTATGACGGCAATCGATAATTCCAGTCGGGGAGATTTGATGCTTATTGAGCTTCATGCTCCCGGACCGCATTATAACTTTGAGGTTCGCTCGGACCAGCTGGGGTATGTTTGCATGGAGTACTGGCAGGCGAATTTTGACGCCATTCAATATGCCTGGGCCAAGGGAATAATAGTTGTGGAAGCGGCCGGCAATGGCGCAGAGAATTTTGATAACCAGACGATTTATGAGCAGGCGTTTGATACTACCTATCGGAATTCGCATGCCGTCATCGCCGGCGCCGGGGCGCCTCCAAGCGGGGCTTATGGCGCCGACCGAAGCAGGCTCTCTTTTTCGAATTATGGCCAGCGGGTTAATCTTCAGGGGTTCGGCCGCGGCGTGTACACAACCGGATATGGCGACCTGTTTGCCGGTTACGGCGGAGATATAGATCAGTACTATACGGCATATTTTTCCGGCACGTCGTCGGCTTCGCCGATTGTAACCGGTTCTATTGCCTGCCTGCAAGGGTATTATAAGGCAACCTATGGCGTTCCCCTGACATCGGATATAGCACGCGCCGTATTTAATGCAACCGGCTCGGTACAACAGGGGGATACGACCCAACACATTGGTCCGAGGCCAAATCTTGCCGCGGCTATCCCGGCGCTGACTGCTCCGCCATCATTATATACCGAACCGATATATATTGATACGTCCCTTCAGTATGGTCTGACAGCCAGTGTTCCCGTATGGATACATAACAGGTCAAACAGCTATGGGCTGGATTTTTCAGTTGTGGGAAATGATAGTCTGCCCAAAATGCTGACGGCAAATTGGCTTAATGCCGCTCCGACCGCTGGGACAGTTCCGTTTTCTGATTCCGTTCAGTTGACCGTGACTATGGACGCATCTATTTTAGCGCCGAGCATGAACCAATATAAAGGGATGTTGGAGATTTCATGGGGGCATGCGGGCGAATCGCTTGATTCAAGCGCCTATGTGCCGGTCTTTTTGACCGTGCCGTGTCCGCCCGATACCACATTTACAGTTTTGTCCAACGCTGATATCGGCGGCCCGGCCTATAACTGGATCGAAATCAAGACCATGGGGAACCTAATCTCCAAGGGGGCGTTTTATAACACTCAGAATCCTTCCGCTATTCTCGACGATGGCACCGCGGGATTTTTTACATTGCCCTTCTCATTCCCATTCTACGGCTCAACTTATAACCAGTACTATGTTGGGATCAATGGGGCGATTTCTTTTACGGATGCGGAACTGAATGTCGGCGGGTATTATAGCGCGCTGACCATTCCGGGAAATCCTTTTACCACTTTTATCTCTCCCTTCTGGAATGATCTCATTATTGACAACGCCAGCAGTTATGGCCATGGCGATATATATTATTATTATAGCCCTACCAATGATACAGCAATTATTGAATGGTACCAGGTCGGGAATTTCAATGGTGTCGGCGACACGCTTACGACTTTCGAAATAATGATGACCAAAAATGGAGATATTCAGTTTCAGTACTATAATGTCGGCGCCACCACGCTTCAATCTACCGCTTTAATCGGAGTAAGCGCCATCGCCTGCAACGCCTCTCTATATTTCAATGACGGCGTCCCGGCGGATCATACTGTCGCTAACGGCACGGCGGTTTTATTTGATCAGCATATTATGACGGTGGCGGGGGATTGCAATAATTCCGGCCAGACAAATGCTCTCGACGTAACTTACTTGATTAATTTCCTCTATAAACATGGGCCAGCGCCGATACCGGCTCAAGCGGGCGATGTTAATTGCAATGGCGTCACCAATGCACTGGATGTGACATATTTGATAAATTATCTATATAAGCATGGGGCACAGCCATGCAGTTTTCTGTGGTAGAGTGAAGAATAGTACACTCCCATATTATGCCGCGATTGGCATCGCAGCACAATATGAGGGCGCCACACGGGTCAGAAAGTGAATAGAAGTGTCAGGAAAGGGTTCCTGACGCCGCCTGAAAAGGGGTGGGCTCTCTGATTCCGCGGCACACGGGGCGTGCGCGGGGCACGGGAATATGACACGGCACGCCGTGTCACTACATGTTAATTTGTCAGAAATAATCAGATAAAGGGGAAGATGCTCAGGCGGGATAATTCAATGAAGTACTGGGGCATAAATCCCAATAATAGCGTACCGATGCCAGTGATCAGTAAGACAAGCAGAAGAGCGGGTTTGAGCGAAACAGGTTGGAATTCCTTTCCGTCAGATGCCGGATTTACCAAATCGGGTTTGCCGAAATAGGCGGCCACGACGATTCTAAGATAATAGTAAACAGATACAAAGCTATTCATGACGCCGATAATGGCCAGCCAGATATAACCGGACTTGACAGCTTCGGAGAAGATATAGAATTTTCCAAAGAATCCCGCTGTTGGCGGAAAACCAGCGAGCGCAAACATAAAAAGCGCCAGCAAGGCCGCGAGATAGGGATGACGGCCGGATAGCCCTTTCATTTCATCAATCAGGGCTTTACTTCCCGTGCGAGTGTCGATCATGGTGACAATAGCAAATCCGCCGAGATTGAAGAAAGTATAAGCCAGAAGATAATAGAGAGAGGCGGAAACGGCGCCCTCTCCCCCCGCCGTCAGGGCAACCAGAATATATCCGGCATGGGCGATCGAGGAATAAGCAAGCAGGCGTTTGATATTACCTTGATATATGGCCAGAATGTTTCCAACGGTCATAGTAAGTACGGCCATTATCCAAAGAAGGGTGGAAAGGTTCTCGACGCCGGCCAGTCCAAATATGAATATTCTCAGCAGGGCGGCGAATCCGGCGGCCTTGGGAGCGACGGAGAAATAGGCGGTCACAGGCGTTGGGGCGCCCTGATAAACATCAGGGACCCACATGTGGAAAGGCACGGCCGCTACTTTAAATGCGAAACCTATCAGAATAAGAAACGCTCCGGCATATAGGAACAATCCGGAGTGCATGCTGATGAAACCAAAATCGGCGACTATTTTTCTCAGGTCAGTTGTACCGGTCGCGCCGTACATCAAAGCAATGCCATAAAGCAGGAAACCGGTGGCAAAGGCGCCCATGATAAAATATTTAATGCCCGCCTCGTTTGAATTTGGGTCGTGCCGCGCGAAGCCCGCCATGACATAGAGAGGGACTGACATGATTTCCAACCCCAGGAATATCACGACAAGATTGGAACTCGAGGCCATAGTCATCATGCCGACAATCGAGAAAAGTATTAGAGCATAAAATTCGAATCTATCTATCCCCCTGACGGCAAAGTAATTTTTGGCCATCAGAATGGTCAGCAAACCGGCGGAGATGAAGATAAAATTAAAGAAGATGGAGAAATTGTCATTTTGCACCATCCCGTAGAAACCGGATTGCGGCGCTCCCCATTGCATGATAGAGATAATCAGGGCGCCGATCAGACCTATAAAGGCGGAATATGCGGCCAGTCCCCGGCTTTTGATAATACTGCCGAAAATCAAGATAAGCATACCGACCACCAGAAGGACAATTTCCGGAGCGACAATACTTATATCTGTAACTAATGGCGCTATGTTCATAATAAATCTAAATTACCGTCGGCTTTACACGGAAGCCTTTAATTATATACCTCAGCCTCCGCCGAATCCAACGGTCACCTTGCCATCTTCGACAATTACCGGTACAATTGATTTGCCGCCGGCCAGCTTGATGGCTTTTTCCTTGGCGCCCTTGACGGCGTAAACGTCAACCTCGGTAAATTTTGTCCCGGTCTTGCCATAATGCTCCTTGGCGGCGGCGCAATAAGGGCATCCGGGTTTGGTATAAATGATTACCTCAGGCATACTACTCCTCCTCGATTTTCAAGGTAAAAGAGCGCTCTCTTTCGGAGCCGATATGGAATGTCGGGACACTATTTATTTCCGCCTTAGTCTTCTTTGCCTGCTCTATGATATTCAAAATATTTTTGACTGCCGGTTCCATCCTGATAAAGAGCGGTTTGGGGTAGATTCCTATCCAGAAAATCAGAATGACGAGAGGGATCAATACAAGCTTTTCCCGCCCGTAAAGGTCATGCAAATTTTCGTTGGCGACATTGGTTATTTTGCCGAAAATTACTCTCTGCAACATCCAGAGCATATAGCAGGCGGCCAGGATGACGCCAGTCGCTCCGAGTATGGCATAGGTCACATTAGCTTTGAAGGTTCCCAGCAAGATAAGAAATTCGCCGACGAAGCCGTTAGTGAGAGGCAGTCCGATCGACGAAAGCGCAACAATCATGAAAAAAGTCGAAAAGACCGGCATTGATTTGGAGAGCCCGCCAAAATCGGCGATCATGCGGGTGTGGCGTCGTTCATAAATCATACCGACAATTAAGAAGAGGGCTCCGGTCGATATCCCATGATTTATCATCTGAATAACCGAACCCTCTAACCCCTGAACATTAAGCGCCATCATCCCGAGCATGACAAATCCCATGTGCGATACGGAAGAAAAGGCAATAAGCGATTTGACATCCCGTTGCACCATCGAGACGAGCGCTCCATATATTATTCCGATAATGGCAAGAATGGAGATCAGCGGGACAAATTGCATGGTTGCCTGCGGGAACAGGGGCAGGCAAATTCGAACAAAGCCGTAGGTTCCCATTTTCAGCAGGACGCCGGCAAGGATAACCGAACCGGCGGTTGGGGCCTCAACGTGAGCATCAGGGAGCCAAGTATGAAACGGCCAAATTGGAACCTTGATGGCAAAAGCGAGCGCAAAGGCGAGGAACATATAGGTCTGCACCCCGAGGGGGATAGGCATCTGGTATAATTTAAGCAAATCGAAACTGTATTCGCCGGAATATGCATGGTACATAAAGAACAGATAAAGCAAGGCGACAAGCATAAGAAGCGAACCGAACATCGTGAATAGTACAAACTTAATGGCGGCATAAATTTTCCGAGGTCCGCCCCAAACCCCAATCAGGAAATACATCGGGACGAGCATCGCCTCCCAGAAAACATAAAAGAGGAACAGATCGAGGGCGACAAATACGCCGAGCATGCCGGTTTCCAGAAATAATAATGAAATATAATAGCCTTTCACGCCTGTCGTGATAGCCGACCAAGAAGATATAATGGCAATGAGAGAGAGGATGGTCGTTAGCATTATCAGGAGGAGAGAAATCCCATCAATCCCCAGATGATAGTGGATGCCGAAGGCGGTTATCCATGGGATATTTATTTCAAATTGCATCCCGTTGGCGAACGGATCGAACATGACATACATGAAAATGGAAAGCAGGAACGTTATAAAGGCAATAATCACGGTTATTGATTTTATTGAACCCTCCTGGGATTTGGGGACAAGCAGAAGAAGTACGACCCCCACAAGAGGGAAAAAAGTGACCAGCGTTAAAATATCAAATCCCATATTACCTTAGAGCGAAATAGCCAATTATAATGACAACGCCTACCAAAAAGACGGTTGTGTATCTTCGCAATACTCCCGATTGAACTTTTCGCGCGCCAAGGGAAACATCGCCGATAAGTATAGCAAGTCCGTTCAGAAGGCCGTCAATCAGAATAACATCGACAATCTTCCATAGGAACAACGAACTGACAACAAGCGGGCGAACAATGACGGCATTATATAGTTCATCGACAAAGAATTTTCCATAGATGATCCGGTGCAGGCCGGATACGGATTTTTGTATTCTGCCGACCAGAGCGATATTCTTGAGATATAGATAATAGGCCAGATATATCGATAATAGAATAAGAATCACCGAGCCGAACATGAGAATTAATTCGGTTGTAGCGCTGTATCCGGATGAAGCCAGCGCCTGCTCTCCCCCGCCGGATGAATGCACGGCTTTCATAACCGGCTCCAGGAATTTTTCGAACTGATTTCCACCACCCAAGATATGCGGGATGCCGATATATCCGCCAATGATTGAAAGCACGGCCAGGATAACCAGCGGCACGGTCATGATTTTAGGCGATTCATGCAGATGTTCTTTGGTATGATGGTCCATTCTCTCTTTACCATAGAAGGTCAGGAAAACCAGACGGAACATGTAGAAAGCAGTCATCAGAGCGGTGAATAATGCCACCAGCCAGAGCCATGGGGAACCGTAATTAGATGAGAAGGCTTTCCAGAGGATTTCGTCTTTGGAAAAGAATCCTGACAGGCCGGGGATACCGGCAATGGCCAGCGTGGCGATCAGGAAGGTGATATAGGTCGTGGGCATATATTTTTTCAATGCGCCCATATATCTCATGTCCTGCTGTCCGGCGAGGGCGTGGATTACGGAGCCGGAACCGAGAAAGAGCAGGGCTTTGAAGAAGGCATGGGTCATTAAATGAAATATCCCGGCGGCAAAGGCGGCGACGCCGCAAGCGGCAAACATGTACCCAAGCTGACTTATCGTAGAATATGCCAGCGCCCTTTTTATGTCGTTTTGAGCGAGAGCGATGGTGGCGGCAAGCAGAGCGGTGGCGATGCCAACAATGGCAACAATCATAAGAGTTGTCGGCGCCATCATGAAAAGGACATTCGAGCGGGCGATCATATAAACACCGGCGGTGACCATTGTAGCCGCATGTATCAGGGCAGATACGGGGGTCGGACCTTCCATCGCATCAGGCAACCATACATATAAGGGAATCTGGGCAGATTTTCCGGCGGCGCCGAGAAATAGAAGCAAAGTGGCCGCAGTTATGAGACCACTACCGACTATGAAAGTCTCGGGGGCTTTGCTGAATACGACATCATAATCAAGCGAGCCTACCTGCCAGAAGATGATAAACAGTCCAAGTATAAAACCGAAATCTCCAATTCGATTTACGATGAAGGCTTTTTTGCCGGCGTCCGTAGCGGATTTTTTCTCAAACCAGAAGCCTATCAACAAGTAACTGCATAGCCCTACCCCTTCCCACCCGACAAACATCAGAAGATAGTTATTGGCCAACACCAAAGTAAGCATGGAGAAGACAAATAGATTAAGATATGTGAAATATCGACCATACCCGGGATCATCGTGCATATATCCGACGGAATAGAGATGAATCAGAAAACTAACGCCGGAGACCACGAGAACCATCACCGCAGAAAGCGGGTCAAAGAGAAAGCCGAAATTCACGACAAACTCCCCCGAAGGAATCCAAGTGAAAACGACTTCCTCGAGAAAACGCGCATTTTCCGGAAGAGAGAGTAATTGGAAAAAGAGCTTTACTGCTAAGAGGAAAGATAGACCGACGGAGCCGCAGGCGATGAGAGATATCAGCCTTTTATTGAGCCGGCCGAGAAATAGGCCATTAAGCAGAAATCCAATCATAGGGAAAAGCGGGATTAGGAATAATGACTGGCTCATCTGTTTGTCTGTCCTACCATTTCATTAAGTTGAATTTGTCGGCATCTATCGAGCCGCGATTTCGGAAAATTGTCATTATCATCGCCAAACCGACGGCGGCTTCAGCGGCGGCTACTGCCATCACGAGAAATACAAAAACATGTCCGTCCATAAGATTTAGGAAGCGGGAAAAGGTTATGATAGCCAAGTTGGCGGCGTTAAGCATCAACTCAATCGACATAAACATGATTATCAAATTGCGGGATAAAATAACACCGGCAATTCCTATAGAGAAAAGCAAGGCGCTGACGATCAAATAATGGGGCATCGGTACCATATTAGTCTTCCCCCTCTTCGGGTTTTTCTTTCTTGGCCATAATAACGGCGCCTACAATCGCCACGAGAAGCAGGATTGAGGTTAGTTCGAACGGATAGAGATATTTTGTATAGAGTAATTTGGCGACCGGTTCGACTCCTCCGAAATCGGGCGAGGATTGCACCATTAGTTCATCCATCCGCTGAGGGAAGGCCATTTGTTTGATAAGAATAACCAGCTCAAAGAATAACAGAACCGCCATTGTGATTTTAGCGCCCCTATCAAGGAACGGTTTATCGGAAGTGAATTTCTCTCCGCGGAGGTTGAGCAACATGATCACAAAAAGGAAGAGGACTAAAATGGCGCCGGCATAGACGATCACCAGCAAAGCGCCGACAAAAACCGCTTTAAGCTGGACAAAAAGCATCGCCTGCGCCAATAGGGATATGATTAAATATAGCACGGAGGCGACCGGATTTCGCTGGAGAATCATCATCACAGCGCCTGCGACGGCGACTATGGCGGCAATATAGAATATGGCAATATCCATATAATATCTCTAAAATATCCTTCTTACCCGGCGAATAATCCGCTTAAATGGTTTTTCTTTCCGTGGACGATTGGCCAGCATCTGTTCCTTAGTAAATATAAAAGAATCCCTGTTGTCATTAGAAAATTCATATTCATGTCCAAGAAATATCGCTTCTTCGGGACAGGCCTCTTCGCAGAAACCGCAAAATATGCAACGCAAAAGATTTATTTCATAGACCTTGGGGTACCGTTCCCCCTTTTCATTTTCGGCGGGTTCCATATATATGGCATCAGCAGGGCAGGCGGCGGCGCAGAGTCCGCAACAAACGCATCTTTCCGTGCCGTCCTCATAGATTTCGAAATAGTGCAATCCCCTGTATCGAGGAGCCATTTCTTTTTTAACTTTAGGGTATTCAAGCGTCACAGGCTTCTTGAAAAGATGCTTGAAGGTCGTATAGAAACCCTTGGGAAACGCCAGAAAAACTGTTCTTACAACATCAATCATAATACCCGTTAATTCAGAATCCTAATGACTAAGGCGGTCACCATCACATTCAGCAAGGCAAGCGGGAAAAGTACTTTCCAACCCAGACTCATTAATTGGTCATAGCGCAGGCGGGGCAATGTGGCCCGAAGCCAGATATAAAGGGACATGAACAGAAAGACTTTGAATATAAACCAGATGATGGGAGGAAGTATCGGTCCCTGCCAGCCGCCGAAGAAGAGCGTTGTGGCGACGCAAGAGACGGCAATCATATTAGCATATTCACCGATATAAAACATGGCAAATCGCAATGAGGAATATTCCGTGTGATAACCGGCTACAAGCTCCGATTCCGCTTCGGGGAGGTCAAACGGGGCGCGGTTTGTTTCGGCGATGGCGCAGATAATATAGAGGACAAATCCGACCGGCTGACGGAAGATGAACCAATGGAAGAAAGAGGCCTGCTGGGCGACCAATTCATTCAACGATAATGTGCCGGCGACCAGTAGAACGCCAATGATGGATAGACCATAAGATACTTCGTATGAGATCATCTGGGCGGATGACCGAATGCCGCCGAGAAGAGAATATTTTGAACCAGAGGACCAGCCAGCCAAAACAATTCCATATACGCCAAGCGATGTCACTGCAAAGATAAAGAGGATTCCGATATTCAAATCCGATATGACCATATTGATTTGATGGCCAGAGAGGCTCACGGGTTTGCCGAACGGAATAACCGCAAAGGATAACAGCGCGGGGACGAACGCGATGATCGGAGCCAACGCATAGGTAAGCCTCTCGACTTTGTCGGGCACAAGGTCCTCTTTGAAAACCAGCTTGATGGCATCGGCAATCGGCTGAAGCAGGCCGTACGGTCCGGCCAGATTGGGGCCAATTCGATGCTGGAAACGGGCGACCAGCTTTCTTTCGAGCCATGTACTGTAGGCGCATCCTGTCAGAACAGCCAATATGACCACAATGACCTTAATCACCGTTATTAGTATAAACGCCGCCATACTTATTATTCTTCAACCTTGCTCAATTTGACCCTATCAATTCTTCTCTTCCGCATTTGCAAGATATTAACCGGAGTGGTGGCGAAATTGCGACTAATCAGAACAATATCATTATCAAAATTCTCTGAGATTTTGACCGACAAAATGACCTTCCCCACCTCAGATTCCACTTTCACCATTGTCCCGGCGCTGATTTGTAGTTTCTCCGCCATAGAGGGCGAAATCTCGACATAAGGCTCATTGCAGAAAGCCGAAAGCGATTTTGACCTTTCGGTAAGATGGCCAAAATGATGAAGGTCGTCGGATACGAAGAGTGGCAGAGGAAAATTCGGATCGACTTTCTCCCCAACAAATTTGACTTCACTCAATTTAGAAGGAGGCTCTTCTTTTGCGTCCAGACTGAGCAGAGTATTGCACTCACTCTGAAGCTGTTGGGGCGAGTCATAGATCGGCTTTTCCATTGCAGAAGCGATCTTATTTATGATTTCCCTTGCGGGAAGAGAATTCTCAATCGGCTTTATGGCGGACTCAAAATGCTGGACAGTTCCCTCAAGGTTTATGAATTCACCCTCGTATTCGGCCCAACTGGATAACGGCAGGACTACATCAGCCAATTCGGTGGTCTCAGTCTCGAAAAGATCGGCGACAACCAGAAAATCGAGCTTCCTTAATCCTTCCCTAATAAACTGCCCATCAGGATAAACCGAGAGCAGGTCGGAACCGATAACAAGGAGTGAATCGATTTCTTCTTTTTTCGCGGCAAGGATCATCCGATCGGCGGCAAGCCCTTCGTTTTCAGGATAGAATCCCCAGAGCTCCTTCATTTTGCTCTTAAGATAAGCCGGCAGATGCGGCAGAATACCAAGTTTTTCGGCGCCTTTGCTATTAGAGTATTTAGAGAGAAATCCGACCTGTCCCTTTTGATAAACATTAGCCAATAAAGCAAGATTACCGATGGCGGCGGACAACATTTCTCTATGAGACGATGATGTTACAAGTTCGCCTGCAATTATTGTCACATTTTTGGCATCGCACAACGTTTTGGCCAGCGAATCGATTCTATCTTTCGATATTCCGGAGATTTTTGAAGCGGTATCAACGGAATTGGGTTCGAGCATCGATTTGATATTGGATGTATCGAAACCTGCGGGCGCCATTTTCTGCTCGGCGACGCTGATACAAATGCCATTAATCAAGGCTTCGAGAGTTCCAGTTGTATGAATCATCTCGTCTGTGGAGATATCCCCAGACTTCACGGCAAACGGATTAACAGTATATAGTGATGCGCCCTTTTGAGCGACTGCCTTTCTTACACGCAAATTGACGATGGGATGCTCTTTGATTAAATCAGAGCCAATAACAAGAATTAAGTCTGATTTCTCAATATCGGCAATATGGAATTTCAGCGAGGTCATCTTGCCGTATAGGTCGCCATATTTTTCGACAAGCATTTTGTAATCAAGACGAAAGTCAATATTATTCGAATGCAGATTCGTCCTGAAAAATTTGGAGAAGCCATATAAAGAAGTCAGATCGAGCATAGGCGAGGCCAATCCTCCAATGCAAACCCCGCCCTTTTTATCTATGATATCTTTGAATTTCTTGGCGATAAGGTCAATTGCCTCATTCCATGACGCAGGAACCTGCTTATCGCCTTTTTTGATGAGCGGAGCAGTTAACCTGTCTTCGACGTTTGCAATTTGATATCCGTATCGTCCGATGTCGCATACCCATCCTTCGTCTATCGCATCATTTCTGCGGGAAGCGGCGCGGAATATTTTATTTTGATTTTTCCAAAGAGTCAGATTGCATCCATCAGCGCAGTAGGGGCAGATTGACTTGACCTGCTGAGCCTTCCAGACCCGCACTTTGTAGCGCCAGTCGGTATTAGTTAAAGCTCCGACAGGACAGATTTCGGGGAGGTTGCCGGAATATATTGAATCAACTCGTTGGCCGGGAGCGGCATCTATTTCGGTAAGATTGCCGCGCTGAAAAGCGCCGAGATCGAATTCGCCGAATATTTCTTTATTGGCTCTAACGCATTTGTAGCACAGAATGCAACGATTCTGGTTTCGGATTATTTCCGGGCCGATCCGATAATCATCAAATGTCGATTTGCGGTCGCGAATAAACCTATATTTGTTGAAATCAAAGCGGGAATCATCGACACCGTGGGCGAACGTATTATCCTGAAGATCACACTCTCCCCCCTTGTCACAAGTGGGGCAGTCGAGTGGATGATTAGCCAATATGAACTCCAAAACCGCTTTTCGGCCCTGCTTGACCTTTTCGGATTCGGTATTTACCACCATCCCCGGCATGACTTCAGTGGCGCACGAAACCTGGAGTTTAGGCATTTTCTCAATTTCGACATAGCAGATTCTGCACGCCCCTATAGGTTTCAACTTGGGATGCCAGCAAAATGTCGGGATCTCGATACCGATCTGCTTAGCCGCCTCAAGAACGGTTGTCCCCCTGGGGACTTTCGTCTCCCGTCCGTTAATCGTTAGAGTGACTATGTTTGCATTATCTGCCATTACTTGAATTCAAACTCCGATTTCACAAGGCATTTTTTATGGTCGATATGATACTGGAACTCATCACGGAAGAGTTTCAGGGCTGACTGTATCGGCATTACGGCGGCGTCGCCAAGAGGGCAGACAGTACGACCAAGGATATTGACACAGATCGAATCAATTTTTTCAAGGTCGCCCGGTTTCCCCTCGCCGCGTTCGATTCGAGATATCAATTGCTCGAGCCAGCCGGTCCCTTCTCGGCATGGCGTACATAAGCCGCAGGATTCATGCTTATAAAAATGTATCAGGCGGTCAATGACCCAAACCATACAGGTTTTGTCGCCGATGACGATGACTGCGCCTGAGCCAAGCATCGAACCGGCGGCGGCAATTGATTCGTAATCAAGCGGAGTATTGATCTGTTCCGGAAGCAGAAATGGCGTAGACGAACCGCCCGGAATAATGGCTTTTAATTTATAGCCATCGAGCATCCCGCCGCCGATGTCGTTTATTAATACCGAAAGCGGCGTTCCCATCTCCAGTTCGTAATTGCCGGGATTTTTGATATGACCGGAAAGGGAGAAAATCTTCGTCCCTTTGGACTTCTCGGCGCCCATCGAACTGTACCAGTCGGCGCCGTTGTTTATGATATGAGGCGCTACGGCCAGGGTCTCGACATTATTTACGACCGTTGGGCAGGCATAGAGTCCCTCGATTGCGGGGAATGGAGGCCGAATGCGCGACATACCCCTCTTGCCTTCAAGCGAATTAAGGAGCGCTGTCTCCTCGCCGCAAATATATGCGCCGCCGCCGGTATGGACAACCATTTCCAGATCGTACCCGGAACCGAAAATATTTTTCCCAAGCATCTTCTTATCGTATGCTTCGCGGATGGCTTGTTTCATTGTATTCGCCGGATAAACAAATTCGCCCCGGATATAAATGAAGGCGCGATGACTTCCGATGGCATAGGCGGCAATGGCCATGCCTTCGATTATGCCATGCGGGTCATGCTCCATGAGGACTCTATCCTTGCATGTGCCCGGCTCGGATTCGTCGCCGTTACAAATTAAATATCGCGGCTTGGGGCTGTCCTTGGGAACGAAACTCCATTTTAAGCCGGCGGGGAATCCAGCTCCGCCCCGACCGCGCAGGCCGGAACGTTTAACTTCATCAATCACCTGTGCCGGCGGTATGCTTCTAATTACTTTTTCCCAAGCTTTATAGCCGCCATGAGCGATATAAGTATCTATCTTGATCTGATTGGGGTCGTCGATATATTTAAACAAGATTCTCTTTTCCATCTCAACCCTGTTTTCTTAATTCCTGGAGAATATTATCAACTTTCTCGCGGGTCAGGAATTCGTAGTACTTATCATTTATCTGCATCATCGGAGCGGAGGCGCAACCGCCGAGACATTCGACGGAAATCAGAGTAAACAAATTATCCGGCGTCGTTTCGCCTTTCTTAATGGCCAGCTTATCTTCGAGATACTCTATTAAACTATCTGCGCCAAGAAGGGCACAGCTGATATTATGGCAGACCTGAATCAGGTATTTGCCGACCGGTTCTTTGGGAAACATGGTATAAAAGCTGGCGGCTTCGGCGATTTCGAGCATCGGGATATTAATGATATCAGAAATCTCTTTATATATATCACTATTTAAATGGCCGACCTGCCTATAAGCGACAGTTAGAGCCGGCAGAATCACGGATTTGCGGTGAGGGTATTTCATCATTCTTGACTTGATTTCAGCGATTGATGCGGGAGTAAGAATCATCGGTCAACCTCTCCCAGTACAATATCGATGGAGCCGATAGCGGCGATGACATCGGCCACAAGGCGGCCTTCGATCATTTTTGGCAATGCGGAGAGATTCACAAAAGAAGGCGGTCTGACCCGCATGCGGTGCGGTTTGTTGGTTCCGTCGGAGGAAATATAGTATCCCAGCTCGCCTTTGGGCGCCTCAATTGCCTGATAGACGGCCCCTTTCGGCGGTTTGAAACCATCGGTAATCAATTTGAAATGGAATATCAGAGACTCCATTTTGGAAAGTACATCTTCTTTGGGCGGAAGCGCTATGCCGGGGGCGTGAACTCTGTACGGACCTGAAGGAAGACCATCAAGGGCCTGCCGGACTATTTTTAATGATTGCTTCATCTCTTCCATCCGGATTAGATACCTGTCATAAACATCAGAATTCTTGCCGAGAGGTACATCAAACTCGAATTTGTCGTAGCCGCAATACGGGTTCGCTTTGCGAACATCATAATTGACGCCCGAGCCGCGCAGATTGGGGCCGGTGAGGCCGCAATTTATGGCATCCTCGGCGGAAATGGTTCCGACTGCAATGGTACGCTTCCGAAATATTTTATTATCGTTGAGAAGTCTCTCGTAGTCTTTTAACTTTTCCGGTATGGCTTTCAGAATATTCCTGACTTTGGCATCAAAATCATCCGGGAGATCATAGGCCAAACCGCCGATGCGGAAGTATGTTGACATCATTCTTTGACCGGAGACGGCTTCATAAATATCAATAATCATTTCGCGCTCACGGAAGGCGTATAAGAGCATTGACATGGCGCCAAGATCAAGGGCGTGCGTGCCGACCCAGACAAGATGCGAGGCGATTCTGGTCAATTCCGCCAATAGAACCCTGGTATAAATGACCTTTTCGGGCATTTCCAATTCGAGCAGTTTTTCCACCGCGAGAACAAAACCCAGATTGTTGGACATCGGGGCGAGATAGTCCATCCGATCAGTCATCGGGATGACCTTATAGTACAACTTTGATTCTGCGGTTTTCTCGATGCCGGTATGAAGGTATCCGATATGAGGGGTCGCCTTGACAATTACCTCGCCATCGAGTTCAAGCTCGACTCTCAGCACGCCGTGAGTGGCCGGATGCTGGGGCCCCATGTTGAGATTCATGGTCTTTCTGCGAGTGGAGGTCTCGGTCACAGAATCACCTCAGGCGGCTCGTCCTTATTGAACGAGAATTGGGGAACTTCATAAGTGAGTGGGAAATCCTTCCGCAGTGGATGCCCATCAAGATCATCGGCGGTGACAATCTTTCTTAGATCAGGATGGCCGACAAAAATAATTCCCATCAGATCAAAAACTTCCCGTTCCAGCCAGTTGGCGGTTTGCCAGATGGAGGTTAGGGAATCAATCTTAGGGTCAACACCGGAAAGTTTGACCTTCAGAAGCAGGCGATATTTGTGCTTGAAGGAATAAAGATTGTAAATGACTTCGAAGCGACCATCGGATTCATCAGGCTGACCAAGCCAGTCGAGAGAGCAGATATCGGCCAGAAAAATGAAATCCAATTCTTTGTCGTCAAATAAGGCTTTGCATATATCAAATAGGAATTCCTTGCGAATATAAATCGACTGCTGGCCACGGAAATTATCCTCGCGGATAATCGCATCGGGGAATCTGGCCTTAAGAAATTCTCTAATTTTCTCTTCCATAGATGTCGGCAAATTTCAAATGCCTAAGCGGTCAATTTGTTCGCTGCCTCTTTCTTTGGCGACAGCGATTCTTTCTGAATCTTTTCAAATAATTTCATGATTCCTTCAATCAGCTGTTCGGGCCGCGGCGGACAGCCGGGGACATATATATCAACAGGGATGATTTTATCCACTCCCTGAATAATGGCGTAGTTATTAAAGATCCCTCCGCATGAGGCGCAGGCGCCCATCGAGATTACCCATTTGGGATTTGGCATCTGGTCGTAAAGGCGTTTCACGACCGGCGCCATTTTGGCGGAGACGCGCCCGGCGACAATCATCAAATCGGCCTGACGCGGCGAGGGACGCATGACCTCCATCCCAAACCTGGCTAAATCGAAGTGCGAGGCAAAAGTGGACATCATTTCTATAGCACAGCAGGCCAGACCGAACCCGAAAGGCCACATGGAACGTTTTCGGGCCCAGTTGACCATCTTATCCATGCTGGTAAGAATTATTGAATCCGGTATTTTTTCTTCTAATCCCATTTTAGCGCTCCTTTTCCGAGAATGTAGAAGTATCCGACTAACAGGATTACGATAAATACCAGCATTTCGACAAACCCAAACATGCCCAATTGTTTGTAAATAACTGCCCAGGGGTATAGGAAGACCACTTCTATGTCAAAGATTATGAATAAGATAGCTATTAAATAGAATTTGACCGGCACCCGTCCTTTGGTGTCGCCGATTGGCGCCATGCCGCTTTCGTAGGGTTCGCCTTTGGCGCCTCCGCGGGTTCGTCTGCCGAAAATTACGGAGATAACCGCCATTGCGACGGCAATCAGCGTGGCCAGAAAAACGAGGACGGCGATTGGAAAAAATGTCTCAAACATAATGCAATTTAATACTTTAATTGCCAATTATAGAATTTAGAAAAAGCCAAGTCAACAGTTATTTGTGAAAAGATTAACAAAGAGATAGCGGGGTTAATCCCTCACCCAATCCCTCTCCCAGTGGGAGAGGGGTAGGGGGGAGGATGGGTTTGGCGCTGGGTCACGCCCCCGATAAATCGGGAGCTAAGACCCAGCGCAACTTGGAATAAAAATTCCGTCGGGAAATCCGCCTGTGGCGGACTTACGGCGCCTTGAAACACTGGACTGGATGAAGGGGCATTCACGAAACGGCCCGCTGGGAGCGTCATGGGGTTGGATAGACTTGCGAACGCCGCGCGGCCAGTGGTAGTTGCACGGCGTTGCCGTGCATATTATTGACACGGCGCGCCGTGTCACTACGGAAATGAAAGCACCCCCAAAATCCCTCTTTGCGGAAAGGGATTTTTGAGGGCGCCACACAAATGAGAAAACCAAAAATTGCCTATGGGCAATTGGGCGCGGGGCCCTGCTTGTAAAGCAAGTTAATCAAATAGGTGACATCCAAAGCATTAATTACCCCGCTGGCGTTGGGGTCACCCTGCGAATAACAGGGAGGCGGCGCCCCATGTTTGTACAAATAATTTATCAAGAGCGTAATATCCAACGCGTTCACAGTACCATTATCATTGGCGTCGCCAGCACGAATTGCATTGCAGCAAATTGCATCACAGGCATCGCCAATTCCATCAAGATCGGCATCTTCCTGACCCGCATTCGAAACTGCTGGGCAATTGTCGCAGAGATTTCCTTTTCCGTCGCCGTCCTCATCAACCTGATCCGGATTGGCTATGGCCGGGCAGTTATCACATAAATCGCCTTTGCCATCATTATCGGCATCAAGTTGATCAGCGTTGGCAACTGCAAGACAGTTGTCGCAAATATCGCCCACACCATCGGCATCACCATCTGCTTGCAAAGGATTCGCAATAGTGGGACAGTTGTCGCATGCATCACCAACGCCATCACCATCTGCGTCCGTCTGGTCGGGATTGGCAATGGACGGACAGT
>CAZCFT010000046.1:2137-18841 GCA_964498015.1 uncultured Ignavibacteriaceae bacterium | reverse complement strand
CTTATCGCTATATCATGAATGCCGCCACGATGCTGGCCCATAGCAAAAATGTTTATCAAGCTGAAATTGACGCGGTCTGTGAATTGGTGGATTTTTTCCGTTTCAATGTCTATTTTGCAGAATTTATCTATGACATACAACCTGAAAATGCCAAAGGCATTTGGGATAGATTAGACTATCGTCCTCTGGAAGGATTTGTCTTCGCCGTAACGCCGTTCAATTTTGTGTCGATCGGCGGCAATCTTCCAACGGCGCCCGCAATCATGGGGAATACTGTCCTCTGGAAACCGGCTTCTTCGGTCGTTTATACAGCTCATTTAATTATGCAGATTCTGAAAGAAGCCGGTCTGCCTGACGGCGTCATCAATCTGGTCACCGCTCGAGGCGCCGATGTCGGCGAATTAGTAATCAAGAATGAGAATCTGGCCGGAATACATTTCACAGGAAGCACGTCTGTCTTTCAAACGATGTGGAAAACTGTTGGGGCAAATATTTCCAAATACAAGACCTATCCGCGCATAGTCGGCGAAACCGGCGGCAAGAATTTCATTTTTGTTCACAACTCCGCCAATATAGACGCGGTCTCCACCGCCATCACCCGCGGCGCTTTTGAATATCAGGGGCAGAAATGTTCGGCCGCCTCACGGTGCTATATTCCAAAATCCATTTGGCCTAAATTGAAAGACAGGCTTCTTGTCGATATGAAGCAGGTCCAAATGGGCGATGTTGAGGATTTCACGAATTTTGTCAATGCTATTATTGATAAAGACGCCTACGAAATGATAGTCTCCTATATTGATTATGCTAAAAAATCCGGCGAAGCCGAAATCATCTGGGGTGGCCATTACGACAGCGCCAAAGGACATTTTATTGAGCCGACCATTGTGGTCACGACCAACCCACATTTCAAATTGATGGAAGAGGAAATCTTTGGCCCCGTTGTGACATTATATATTTATGATGATAACGATTTTATCAAAACGCTCGAAATTTGCGATCAGACTTCACCCTATGCGCTCACCGGCTCTATATTTTCAAGAGACCGAGGGGCAATCATTCAGGCGGCGAAGGCCCTTCGAAACGCCGCCGGCAATTTCTATATTAACGATAAACCGACTGGAGCTGTTGTGGGACAACAGCCGTTTGGCGGAAGCAGAGCCTCCGGTACCAATGATAAGGCTGGATCGCTTCTGAATATGGTTCGCTGGACCTCACCGCGAGCCATCAAAGAAAATCTTGTCCCGCCCAAGGATTTCAGATATCCTTTTATGGCTTAGAAGAATTCGCTGATCTAAAGGGAGTGTTGAAAAAGTATCGCTAAGGCAATTCAGTTTTGGCATGATTTAAGTTGTCTCCAGAATTATCATTCCGGGCTCCGACCGAGAGACCAAGAAATTGCAGCTATCCCGCACTCGTGCAACTACTTCTGGGTTCCCGATCAAGTCGGGAATGACGATTCAGCGCCTAATAGTGAACATAGGTGAAGCGCTCTGCCATAACATACACTTCTTCAACAAGCCCTATAGCAAGGGAGCAGGCTATATGTCTGCTTCTTTTTTTATAATCATGATTGACGACGGTGAAGAATAATCAAAACGCCAATCCAATATTGACATAATAGCAGGCCGAGTGATGTTCCGCCTTTCCGTAGCCCAAATCAATCGGTCCCAAAGGGGAATCATAGGCTATCGAAAACCCGTACCCATGTTTTAACTTCCCAAGCTTTATTTGCTCCACGGTAGAATAAACTTCGCCGGCATCGTATCGTCCGGTTATGTAAAACCGGTAGGGAAGCTTATATCTCAGTTCCATATTCCCCAGCGCCATCTTGTCATTAACCAATTCATCTACCCGATAGCCCGAAAAGGAATATTCTCCGCCCAGATAAAATCGTTCGGATATCGGAATTCCGTGCTTGGTATCAGTCCACCCTATTGATATTTTAGGATGCAAATTTAACTGCTCGGTCAAAGGGAAATATGATTCAATGGAGCTGTAAACTTTTATATACTTGGTCTGGCCGCCCAGGATATCGCTCGTGTATTCAATATAAAAATTATGTCTCTTTCCTTCCGTCGGAAAGGAATATCTGTTTATTGTTTCGACTATCGAGCGAAGTGTCAGCGCTCTTAATCTTAATTTTTCTTTGATGCCTGATGGCTTATTTCTGCTTCTTATCTCTTCCCATTTGATCTCTCCAGTCACTGTCCCAAGTTTTGAAATCTGTTGCCCAAGAAGAAATTCAAATCCTCGCCGATTCTCTCTGAAAGAGCCGATTGAGATTCCGGAATTATCATAAACCCGGTGATCAAGAAGATTATAATACACCCTCGCCCGGTAAGTCAGATAGGTTGAGAAAAATCTATCTGCTTTGACTGATATTTCATATTTCTGTCGTCTTTCTGAGTATTGGGCATGCATAAGGTATTCCTGTCCGGTCCCGAAAAGATTGTCATCAAGCAATTCCATAAATTCTTCGCCCTTGTATTCATCATCCCAATGCCATCCCAATCTGACCTGCGTATATTTCCTCTCCTCCACGTTTATTTTCACAATGGCGCCCATTTCTCCCCGCACAAGGTCGATCGTCACCCGATCGAATAATCCGGTGGCATATATATTGGCCACACCCTTGGCCGCAGATTGCGAATTAAAGGGTTTTCCTTCTTCCAATGAGAAATTTGATTTTATCAGCCAGCTTTTAGTTCGAAGATTCCCTGTCACTTCGATTTTTTCTACGATAGCCTCATCTATATCAATTTTTATGGAATTCTGAGCGGGGAGATATTCGAAACGGCGAAGATGGGCCAAATCATATCCTTTGGAATCATATAATCTTTTCAAGCTATCAGAGAAATCAACAATATCTTCTGATGACAATATGTCTCGATTATTCCTCAAAATGCCGGTTATTGTGGAGTCATCAAAAATGCTGTTTCCCGCAATTCGAATATTGAGCGAATCCAAATGGGGCTTTGGAATAGCGGTCACTTTCAATATGACTGACGGATGATTATTTTCAAGAACAGAATCCGACAGAATGTCTATAGATATAGACTGAAGATTCAACTGCTTATAGAGCTGGACAGCCCTCAATTTCAGCTCCCCCTTCGGAATTAAGCCGGCGAACTCCAGAGCGCTGTCGATCGACTTACGAAAGACTGAATCATTTAGGCTCACCCTGGAAACATAGAGAGAATCTTTGAAATAAAATTTATCCAATTTGCCTTTTATCTCGGACACGGATTTTGTCCCTGCCTGATAACCTCGCCTGATCAATTCATCTGCCTCATCAAAGTCCGATGCCGAAAATTGCGAGATATCAGGGGTTATAGCTATGTCCGATGTAATTAATCCCCATTGTAGCTTATCCATAGTCATGATTGAAGTGACTTGATTGGCAATGTCAATCGGATCTCTAATCTTATCTTTGGACAAGAGAGCGCTGGTCGTATTCACGGCAATGACGATGTCGATCCCATTTCCAGACTCGCGGACAACATCGACCGGAATAGGATTGACCATTCCCCCGTCCATCAAAATCATTTCGTCCTTATCTACGCCGGTAAACGCCAATGGAAAAGCCATAGTTGCCCGCATGGCATCGGAGAGATTTCCACTATCAAGGACAATTTCATCGCCGGAAACAATGTCGGTGGTGACGGCGCGGAATGGTATCTTAAGGGCTGAAAATGAGCCGCCCGAAATATAATTGGCTTTTAGGGTGAGGCCGGAGATTAAATCGGTCAACTTCTGTCCGGCGGTCAGCGCCTGCGGAATGAACGGTTTGAAACCATCGAAACGAATCGAGGCCAGATATCGTTCTTTTTCGGAGCGCTGAGTCAAAAACAGATTTGTCCGCATGGGGCGGTCGGAAAAAAGTGAGGGGAAATCAACTCCCCGGATAATCTTCTCGAGGCTGTCGGCGGAATATCCTGATGCATATAATCCCCCGATTATTCCCCCCATAGATGTCCCGGAGATTGCTCCAATTGCGATATTCGCTTCTTCCAGCGCCTTCAATACCCCGATTTGAGCCAATCCCCTAGCTCCCCCGCCGGAGAGAGCCAATCCTATTTTATGCCCTGCATCGGGCGGATGGAATTTTGCGCCGTCCCAACCGATGAAAATTTGAGTGGTATCCGCCTGCGCCAAAATTGCAAAACAAATAAATATTGTCAGGATTGAAAAAGTTTTCACTTGCCAAAATTAACTCAACTTCAAATTTATAGCATTATTAAACTGATTGACCGGAAAAGCAAGGAATATTGTCCACAATGACGCAAAATGAAAAGAAGCTGTTGCGCTCGCTTCTGACAAAAAAGGGGCGCACCGCCAATCAGCAATTCTTGGCCGAGGGAATCAGGCTACTTGAAGAATCTGTCAAACATAATTTTCTGCCGCAAAAAGTATATTTTGCCGGACATGAAATTTCTCCCCGGGCCGACCGGCTTATAAAACAATTTATCCGACTTGGAATCCCTATCCAATCAATATCATTGCGCGAGATGGCACAAATTGCCGATACTGCTACTGATCAGGGAATTTTGGGCCTGTTCGATATGGATCGCATTGTTATGGATATTGATAATACAGCAGAGATTGAAAACGACAGCATTTTGCTCTTGGATAATATTTCCGATCCGGGCAATGCCGGGACCCTATTTCGTTCAGCTCTCGCCTTTGAATTCAATACCGTGGCCGTCACAAGCGGTACTGTTGACATATTTAATCCCAAAGTGGTGCGATCTTCGGCCGGAGCAGTTTTCGGTTTAAAAATATCGGCAGTAACAACTGACTCTCTTGCCCGTATTAAAAGGGAGAAAAAATCTTTCCTGCTTGCGACCGACATAGAAGGCGAAAGTTTTAGCGACGGGTTGAAAAAGCTCGACCTCATTAACCCGATTATTCTGGCAATAGGAGGCGAAGCGGAAGGTTTATCCGATAAAATATTGAAATTGGCCGATGTGCGATTGAGAATCGAACATAGCGAAAAAGTTGAATCGCTCAATGCGGCGGTAGCCGGATCGATCATAATGAGAGAGATATATCAGTTAAGAACGGGGAGCAAAGAGAAATGAAAGCGAGAAATATGATTCCTCTCCTTATTCTTCTCTTTCTTTCCACAGCCTCCCCCTGGGGCAAGGAGGTCGTCTCTCTGGGCGATGATCTCTTCGAAACGAGGGAAGCAAAGATAACCTCCCCGATGACAAGCGGTGAGAAAGTCATCATAAATTCGGCAATGGGGCTTTCCGGAAAATTGAATGTCATATCTGAAGAAGCCGAGCAGGCAAGTTTCGTCTATAAGAAAATCCTAAAAACATCGGATCCCTCAGAGGCTATGGATTATGCCGACGTGATAGAAATTACATTAGAAGCGACTCCGGAGGGACTGAAACTGCTTCTTCAGGCTCCAAATCCTGCGCCTTGGGGAGGCAGCGCCAATTCCGGAAGGGTCGAAGGCGACCTGTACCTTCCCTCGGATTGCCATATCGAAATCGATGCGGCCTACTTTGACCTTAAGATCGACGGACCGTTTAGATCCGTAAGAAACAAATCATCATTTGGACGACTCGACATTCGAAAAATTACCCAAGAGGTCAATCTTGCTACCTCAAGCCGGGAGATTGTAGCAAAAGATATCTCCGGCGACATTGCGCTTACTACCGGCAATGGGGAGATAAAAATTGAAAATCTCGTCTCCCGGACTCGTCCAGCCGATATTATTAATGAAAATGCCAATATTTATGTCTCCGATGCTTCTGGCTCTGTAAATATAAAAAATAGCTATGGGAAAATAAGGCTCGATAATTTCCACCTAAAGGGCGCCGACAGCCGAATCACGGGAAGCTATGGTCCGATCAGGCTTGAAATTTCAGACATCGCCAATACTGCTCTCACTATCAGCAATCAGAATGAGGATATCCAAGTTACTCTTCCTGACGCCGTATCCGCAAAATTCCTACTGAAGGTTGGCTTGCGAGGGAAGATAAATGTGGAGGGGCTTAAGGCTCGACCCACGACCGTGAAAAGCGACCGGCTGGAGTTTATTACCGGCGCTGGAGAATCCGAAATAGCCGTTGATATTGAAGGAAATGGGAATATTTCCCTAAAGGGTATTCCCGCAAAAGAAAGGTAGAGCGGAGAAAATGAAACAGATTTGTCGGGCCGTCTTGATGACGATCGCTCTTGCACTACCATCGTTTGCGAATGAAAGAGTTCTGCCGCCGGAAGGAGTTTACTATCATCGCTTTGTGTCATCGCCGGCCGGACCCGAAGCAGTCTGGACCAATCCGGCCTTCCTTGGACAATTCAAAGTGATTAATACCGAATATCTTGGCGAATATTATGCAGGTAGATTTCTGAATAATTGGGGAACTGTTGTTTCCGGAGACGGCTTGGGTATATCGTATCGCCGCCTCGAAAATTTCATGGGCAGTTTATACAATGAATATATTTTTGCATTGGGAGCAGAATTAAACCCCGGAACATCGTGGGGGGCGTCGTACAAATATATAAGGAATGGCCCGGCCCCCTATAACAAGAGACATTTTTGGAATATCGGATTATTGATTAACTCCTCCCCGCAATTAACTCTTGGCGTTCTCTTTTCCAATCTCAACAGAGGGCGGCTCGAGGGCCGCCGGACTGATTTCGAGCAGATATATTCTTTCACATATAAAATGCTTAAAGATAAAATATCCCTAAGCGCCGATATTTCGCTTTCCTCAGGACAATCTCTCTCAAAAGCTGAGTGGAATTATGGTATAGAAGCAATTGCGGCCCGTGGCTTAAAAATTTATGCCAATATGGACGATTCCAGAAAATTCCAGCTTGGCTTCAAATTTAATTATGATAAGTACTTTGTTGGTAATCAGGGCAGGTATAATTCAGACGGCCGGCATGCCGGCTCGACAGCTTATATTGGCTATGCTATTCAGCCACAAGCCTCCAACCTCCGGGAAAAATAAACCCCGAGCCTGTCAAAGCCCGGGGCAATTGCGGCAACGACTGCAGGGTTATTGTTCATATCCAACATATTGCTGTTGCCAGCCTGTTCTCTGAAATATTCTAACTCGAGGAGACTCAGGGGGAAGCTTATTAGGGTCATCCAGATCTGTATCATAAGCCCAGTCACGAATCGGCGGGTCATAGTAACTGCCGGACCAATTGCCAGTTGCCTGCAGAGAATTCCAAAGGTTAACCATGGAGCCGCGCCAGATAAATCTTTTCCCCGACCAGGTTTCTAGGAAACGCGGGAGATTTTCCAGGCCTCCATTATAATTTGAACTGGTTGTATTAACGTTTCCGGTCATAAAGGAACAATTTACCGTCGTCTGGGAGGCGACACGATTGCTCTTGGCGAGCGTGGATTTTGTATCATCCCAGCTATTGGAAAGGTAGGTAACGGCATCGCCGCCGACAAACACCGGTTGTTTGTCCACCGAGTTGAAATCCCCTTTAATATACAGCGCATTTTCACTAAGAAATGACATCGGGTGGGTCAAATCAGATCCATTTACAAGTCGGGCGGCATTGAATCCTGCGCGCTGATCTGATGAATAAATTACGCCATTGGAAGGCCAGTAAGCGCTGGTTTTGAGCTTGTTCAAATCGATCTCAGTGGTATTGACATTCTGTCCCTCGCGCCCATCATAAAATGTCTTGGTTGTAACTGTGCCTGCCGCCAATAGGCCGCTTACATCAACCCAAACTGCGCCGACTTTCGCCTGTGCGACACCATCAATTATCTTGAAATTCGCAAGATTCTCGTACGAGTCGGCATTGCCGGAGGCGCGTTCTATTATTTTATGGGGATCGCCCGCATTGGTCAACGGGAGATTCAACTGGCCTTGCCCAAATGAGGAATCCTGTACCCTGCCTGTCCAGCGTGTCGTAGCAGAATCATACCAGTGTGGGACGGTGGCATCCAACCATGTCCCATTTCTCAGCATATTCTGATAAGTTCCGGCCGCATCCTTAATAAATACATTGCCATAACTTGTGCCGCCCGCCCCTTTTCGACCGTGAAGAAATTGCCCGGAACAGGTAACATAACTGTCCATATTCAAAGTGGAACCGGCCTGTACCCAGAGATTGCCGTTACTGTGAACGCGGCCAATAAGGGTCATATCAGGCCCCGGAGCTATTTCAAGATCATTCCCGTAGAATACGGCAAATTGGAAAATGGGGACAAGGTCGCATTCAAATTCTTGAACCAGGACTACCTGACTCTGATCAATGCTCGATGAACCGGTTGAGGTAATAGTGAATGATTTTACTAAAGCGTGTAAGCCCGCCAACGGCCCCTGCGTCAATATCTCCATAGTTGCGGCGCCGTTATCAACGGTATTATAAGCGGCCACGCAGTTATTGATTGTCTCGTTGCCTGAAGGCATGGTCGTCGGTGGGGCGCCGGTATTTTCATATTGGGTCTGCATTGCCGCCGCGGCTCTCTCCAAACCCGCTTCAGCCGCATAGAATGATTCCATCTCGTTCATTTCATTTCCGGCAATACTGATTTCATCATTAGACAATTTGACAATCGCCACGCCAATCATGGTCATCATGACCATAATCATCAAAGCGATAAAAGTCGCAAACCCTCTCTCATCTATTGTCATCTTCTTATTATTCATCTGTCTTCCACCTCATTCTGGTCTCTTGAGTTTCTGCTTAAACGGTCCGTCAAATATCAAAATTTCTTAGGTTCACTTTGGAGCTGAAAGTTCTTCGCCTATATGGATTATCCGTGAAATCCGGGTCGGGTTCGTCAGTGCGCGCCGTTAAAGATATCGAAACTTCACGCACATCCGGAATTATGGTCGGGGCGTCCAGTACCGTACCATTCTTCATAGTATAAGTGAATTGCAGGTCTTCTATGTTTTCCGCATAAACCTGCGCCGCCTGCCCCGGTAGCTGCATCATGAGGTTGGGGTGAGTTGTATCGCTTCTATCTATATAATATTTAACGCTCTGTAATGCCAAAACTATGGCGCCCTTTCTATATGCCTTCGAGAGAATCGACGTGTTATGCTGAATATTAGATGAGGCGATTTGAACGTGGCTTATTGTAAAGAATTCGCCTCCTCCCGAATCCGGATCAAAGATATAGGAATACTGTCCATCATAAAAGCAACTGACGTCATGCCCGTCGCATCTGAGTTCGGAGGAAGGCTGGGGCATATCATGTTCGATCGGAGCGTCACATCCGCCGTCGCAATAGTTGATGGTAATAGTATCAGGATCGGCGTTGGAAACCTGGAGACCATTCAACCCGATTGGAAGATCATACCCGGCCATCCTGATCTGTCGGGTCAATTCATCTATGACAGCGCGGGCATTTTGCTGGGCGTCGGTTATCTTTTCCTGTATCATCCAGTTCTTATGCTGGTTGATATAGACTCCGAAGATGGCGGCCATCACCATCCCTGACATGAGAAGAGCAACAAGAGTTTCGACCAGGGATATGCCTCTTTCCGTTCCAATTTTCAATTCTACTCTATTCATAATTTCACCTATTTATAAGCCTCGGGCTTATATGCTATCGGTTCTTATGTAGGCCGTCATATTGTTCTCAAGCAGACTGCCGGAGCGATTATGCCATGCCGCCGTCATATCAACCCGCCGCAAATGGCTGGAAGCATTGGTCACTGTCCAACTCCGCTCTATATGATTGACAGTATCCAGCCCATTGGTAAGATCGACCGTAGTTCTCAGTTCTTCCAATTTTTCCTGAAGCAGTTGCGTGGACATAGTAGCTTGATTCGACCAGTCGTTTCCCTCAAGGGCAACCATTGCCATATTCAACAGCAAGAGCAAAGATAGAGTCAGAATAATCACCGCCACTAGTACCTCAAGGATTGTGAAGCCGCTATCATCAATGACTTTTTCCATTATTTTTCTTCCTTTTCAAATTCTCTGGCTTAATATGTCTGAAAATGGCCTGCCAATCTGAAGGAAAAATTTGCAATTTCAAAGATACCATGCCGCTTCAGCTATTTCGCACCGGCAACTTGTTGTGAGAACCATAGATATAACATGAACTGCTCAAATACTGAGATAATACCGATTGTCTCCTCTTTTCCCTTTTGGCGAGACACCCAATTTTCATATTATCCATTTAAGCTTTTGGTATGGGCATCTCCCCACACAAAGTGGTTTCCCCGCCTAACGATTTATGCCCTGACAGCAAAGCAGTTGATATTCCGCTGAGGATGATATATTTATCTGATGATTATGACTGAAGAAAGGGTTTGATCTATGTCTAAACATTATAGAATGTATCTTGGTGGGAAGTGGATTGATTCCAAAGGGAAATTAGCGGTGCACTCTCCCTACGACAATACTCTTATCGCCACCTGCGCCATCGCCGCTCAGAAGGATTATATAGACGCGATTTCTATGGCCGAAAAATCATTCGCCATCACGCGGGAATTGCCCTCATATAAACGCGAGGAAACCTGTTTGGCCGTCGCAATTGGTCTGGAGAAACATCTGGACAAGTTCGCCCGAATGCTCTCACTTGAGGTTGGCAAGGTGCACCGTGATTCAGTTGGCGAGGTCAGGAGGGCTATCGGCGTTTTCCGCACTGCCGCTGAAGAAGCCAAAAGAATCGGCGGCGACATAATTGATCTCGACTGGTCGGCTGGCTCTGAAGAACGGCTGGGCTTAGTCCGGCGATTCCCTTTGGGCGTTATCGCCGGCATATCGCCATTTAATTTCCCCCTGAATCTCGTCGCCCATAAGGTAGCCCCGGCTATTGCCTCAGGAAACAGCATTGTTCTTAAACCGGCGTCAAAGACCCCAGTAATTGCTCTTATGCTGGCAGAGTTAATAGACAAGACGGACCATCCTAAGGGCGCCGTTTCGATTCTCCCCGGTTCCTCCAAAGAGGCCGCGCCGCTAATTGAGGATCCTCGCATAAAGCTGATTACTTTTACCGGTTCTCCGGAGGTCGGATGGTGGATAAAGGAAAAAGCAAAAGACAAGAGAGTTATTCTTGAGCTCGGTGGTAACGCCGGAGTTGCAGTAGCCGATGATGCCGACCTCGAATTGGCGGCGTCAAAACTTATCTATGGCGCTTTTGGGCAGGCAGGACAGTCTTGTATTTCCGTGCAAAGAATATATCTTCACGAAAAAATCCATGATGCATTCCTAAAATTATTCTGCAAAAAGATGAAAAATATCAAGATAGACGATCCGCTGAAACCTGAAACCGATTTGGGACCGATGATCGATGATGATTCTGCCAAGCGAATCGAGAAATGGATTAAAGAGGCGGTGAATGAAGGAGCTATGATCATCGCCGGCGGAAAACGAAAAGGACGAGCTCTGGAGCCGACACTTCTGACAAATGTCAAATCCGACATGGAAGTTTGTTTCAGAGAAGCTTTTGCGCCTCTGGCGGTAATATTTAAGTACAAGGACTTCAAGAAAATGATAGGCGAGATCAATAACTCCGAGTATGGTTTGCAGGCCGGAATATTCACCAATAGGCTGAAAGATATCTTCTACGCCTTCAAACATCTTGAGGTCGGCGGAGTAATGATTAATGATGTATCTACTTACCGCGCCGACCATCAACCATACGGCGGCATGAAAAAATCCGGAGTCGGACGCGAAGGGGTGCGATACGCTATTGAAGATATGACCGAGGTAAAAATTCTCGGCCTGAATCTTAAATAAAGGAGAGATTCTTTATGCTTCTGGGCGCACATATGTCGATATCGGGCGGCGTATTCAATGCCATCCTTGACGGCAAAAAGGCCACCTGTGATACAGTGCAGATATTTACCAAGTCATCCAACCAATGGAGGGTCAAACCGCTGGCCGATGCGGATATCTCTCGATTTTTTGAGGAGCAACGAGAGACCGGCGTATCGGTCGCCTGCGCCCATGACAGCTATCTTATTAATCTTGGCTCGCCGGACCAAGAGCTGTTCAATAAATCGCTGGAGGCATTCCAGATTGAGTTGGAACGATGCTACACTCTCAAAGTACCCTGCCTCGTCATGCACCCGGGCTCGCATGTCGGCTCCGGAGAGGAGGCCGGTCTGAAAAGAATCGCCGAGGCCCTCAATAGATTATTTGATAACACTCCGGACAACGAAACCGTCGTCTGCCTTGAAACTACTGCCGGGCAAGGTTCAAATCTCGGCTACAAATTTGAGCAGCTTGCCCAAATAATTGATTGGGTAGAAGATAAACCCCGCATGGGGATTTGCCTCGATACATGCCATATCTTCGCCGCCGGATATCCGATACAGGATGAAAAAGATTACAAAGCAACCATCAGTGAATTTGATCGTGTATTGGGATTGGACAGACTGAAAATAATCCATATCAACGACTCCAAGAAAGGGCTTGGCTCCAAAGTTGACCGGCATGAACATATCGGCAGGGGAGAACTTGGTCTCGAACCGTTTCGTCACATATTGAACGACAAGCGACTCCTCAAAATCCCCAAGATTTTGGAAACCCCCAAAGGCGACGAGTTATTGGAAGATATTGAAAATCTAAAAATCCTCCGCTCTCTAATAAGAAAATGATCTCATGGCCTTTCAAAATGACTTATTAAGACCGACATACTTACAGCAGGACTATGCCAAAAATACTTAAATCTGCCAGCATGCTTGGATTGGCCGGATGGCGAAAATTGCTATTCTGGTTTGGATTCTGGACCATATTAGGATTAACTGAGGGCGTACGACTATATGTAAGCTATAATATCACCAGTATTGTGATTCCATGGCCACAATCCATTTGTTGGGGATTGCTCGACTTCTACCTCTGGGGGGCTCTCAGCCCAATACTGGCATGGTTGGCAAGACGATTGCGATTTGAGCGCGGTCAGTGGTCAAAAAGCTTAATAGCGCATGTTTTCCTATCTATAAGCTTCAGCCTGGTGGAATTATTTTTCTACGCCAATATCTATCTGCTGGTCGATACCATTTTTTTCCATACTCTGAGACCCGAGATGCAGGCATTTTGGAGTCTATATCCGTATTTTGTCCGTTCCATGATAAATACCGCTTTGATGCTCTACTTTATTATAACATTCGTCTCCTATACTATGATTCATTATCAGCGATATCGCGACGAGGAGTTGCGCCTTGCTGAACTGGAGGGCCAATTGGCTCGGGCGCAATTGGAAACCTTGAAAATGCAGCTCCACCCGCACTTTTTATTCAATACTCTAAACTCCATCAGCGCTCTTGTGAAATCTGACCCCGAGGCCGCCGATAAAATGATTGCCCGACTGGGCGAGTTACTTCGGATAACTCTCGATAATGAAGCAAATCAAGAAATCCCCTTAAGAAAAGAAATTGATTTCCTCAACCGATATCTCGAAATCCAGAGGATGCGTTTTCGCGATAGGTTGGATGTTAATCTGCAAATTGCCCCTGAGCTTCTTGACGCTCTCATCCCCAGTCTAATAATACAGCCGATAGTGGAGAATGCCATCAAGCATGGAACATCCCGTCTAACCGACAAGGGAATAATTACAATATCGGCTCATAGGGATGGCGGCAAACTCTGCATTTCTGTTGAGGATAATGGCCCGGGCATGAAATCGGGCGGGGTCAATAAATTAATTCAAGGGCGGGGACTTAGTAATACGGCGGCTCGCTTGGAGAAAATGTACGGTCAGCGCCAGCAGTTGAAATTCAATTATGATCATGATCGGGGGATGCAGGTTCTTATCGAAATTCCATTTCATGAGGCCGCTCTGGACAGCAATGGAGTCAACCGATTATGAGAAATCCTATAAGAACTCTTATCGTGGATGATGAGCCGCTGGCCAGACAAAGAATAAAAAATCTTCTCAAGAATGACGACCGACTGAAGATAGTGGGTGAGTGTTCGACCGGCGTGCAGGCCGTAAATGCTATTATCAAGATCAAACCAAATTTAATATTCCTCGACATACAAATGCCCGGGCTGGATGGATTCGAGGTAATTCAAACCGTAGGCGCCGAGAATATGCCGCCCGTAATATTTGTCACGGCTTATGATCAATATGCCATCAAAGCCTTTGAAGTTCATGCTATTGATTATCTTCTGAAACCGTATGAGCAGGATCGATTCAGAGCGGCTCTGGAAAGAGGAATCAGAGAGGCTTCTTCAAGAAAAGATGGAGTGTCTTCAAAAAAGATCGCGGCCCTGGTTGATAAAATCCTTGAAGAAAAACAAATCTCGAAACGAATACTGGTAAAATCAAGCGACCGCATATCCATAATTGAAATCGAACAGATTGATTGGGTGGAATCGGCCGGCAATTATGTCCAGATTCACGCGGGCAAGGAAACTTATCTCTTGCGGGAAACCATGAATAACATGGAGCAGAGGCTTCCTCCGCAATTTTTTGCAAGGATTCAACGAAGAACTATCGTTAATCTGGATCGAATCAAGGAATTGCGGCCCGCGCTACACGGGGATTATGTAGTCATACTCAAGACTGGCTCCCGTCTGCGGCTGAGCCGCCAATACAGCGACCGTCTTGGAATTTTTCTCGACAGAACCTGAGCGCTATCTATTTCATCACTCCTATCGACCATTTAGTCCCACCCAGCTGACGCTTCGTCACATAACCATTGGCGCTTAAAAATCCTCTTATATCTTAATATTGATTTTGATCTGCAATGCACGAAAATCGCCTCCGAGTTAAATCGTGCATGCGGACAATCAATATTGATGGCCTTTAACATTTTTAGAAAGGAGAATTATATGCGTAAGATTCTTCAAGCTGTTTTCGTCCTGATGATTCTTAGCCCCACGATGCCGTCCAATTCCGCCATAATCAATGTCCCCTCCGACCAGCCCACAATCCAGACCGCTATCGATGCCGCGGTGACCAATGACACAGTGCTTGTCGCACCGGGAACTTACGTCGAAAATATCAAGATAACAGGCAAAGGGATAATTCTCTCAAGCAATTTTCTTTTGAATCGAGATCCGGCCTATATTTTGAATACAATTATTGATGGCAGTCAACCGGGGCATCCGGACACTGCCAGCGTCATCTTAATTTATTATACCGACCCTCGGCCGGTGACCATACAGGGATTCACAATCACCAGGGGAAATGGAACTCGATGGCGCGATCCGCACAATTTCAATTATTACCGTGAAGGAGGCGGAATATTATGCCAGAATGCCTCGCCAATCATACAATATAATTTTATTATAGATAATGACGCCACCAACACTACTCTGGTTTCCAGCGCCGGCGGGGGAGGCATCAGAACTGATGGCGGCAATCCGCAAATACTAAATAATGCGATAATGTACAACCGGGGCCGATATGGCGCCGGCGTTGTACTAAATTATACCTATGGCATTCTCAAAAATAATCTGATTGCCTTTAATTCCGGTGGGCAGGATTACGGCGGATCTGGAGTCTGGAAAAATAGCGGG
This sequence comes from uncultured Ignavibacteriaceae bacterium, assembly GCA_964498015.1. Lineage (GTDB taxonomy): Bacteria > Zixibacteria > MSB-5A5 > GN15 > PGXB01 > CAWEZN01. The sequence goes on along the minus strand of CAZCFT010000046.1, from coordinate 3,421 downwards.
GGAATTGCAACGCTCGAAAATAATACAATCATCAATAATTCTTCTTCTCTGTACGGAGGAGGAATAGTCATTTTTGACGCCAGTATGTTGGTCCGTAATTCCATAATATTTGGCAATACCGCGCCAGGTAATCTTCAGATCTATTTGACATCCGGCGCGACAATTTCGACAAATTATTGCGACATTCAGGGGGGGTACTTTGGGACGGGAAATATCGATGCGGACCCCCAGCTTTCCGGCACATTTCTTTATACGGGAAGTCCTTCGCCATGCATTGATGCCGGTGATCCGGCTGTGTCTATGAATGATGTTGAAAATCCTCAAAGTCCAGGCTCGGCCTTTTGGCCTGCTTGGGGGACGCTACACAATGACATCGGAGCTTATGGAGGACAAGGCGGTTTTCCCTTTGAACTGGTTGCGATAATTGCCGATACAACTTTCGGTTGGGCGCCTCTCACCGTGAATTTTGAAACTCAAAGCCGGCTGGACGTAACAGGTTGGAAATGGCGGTTTGGCGATGGCGATTCCTCTATGGTTCAATCCACTTCACATACATATCAGGCACAGGGGCTTTTCGACGTTACTCTTGAGGCAGATTCATCGGGCGGCAGTTATACAGCCTTAAGGAAGAATTTAATTGCGGCGTTGGCCGATTCCATTATTGCAAGTGATGTCGGCGACAGCCCCGGGAAATCCATTCCCTTGCCGATTTACGCGCGTAACACGGTACCGTTGAAAAATCTCGTCATCCCGATTGAATACTCCGGAGCGCTGAATATAACATTCGATTCCTTTACGACGGTGGGATGCCGAACTTCCGCCTTTGAAACTCAGGAAATAATCTATTCGGACGTGAGTCAAATCGTCATAAATTTGCAGAATTCACAGACCAATTATCCTCCCGAACTTGAATCTGGATACGGACTGGTACTCAAAGCCTATTTCACTATAGCATTGGGGAAATCGCTTAGCCAACAAAATATAATTAGCCTTAACGGATTCGCCGGGTATGAACCATCTTTCTCCAATAGACATCATAGTTATAATCCTATTGTCGATAACGGTTCTATTTCTCTGGCTTTTATATGTGGCGATGCCAACGGGAGCCTGACTATAAATGCTTTGGATATTACCTTCTTGATCAACTATCTCTATAAGCATGGACCAGCTCCCAATCCCTGGCAAGCGGCGGATGTCAACCATTCGGGGAGCCTTAATGCTCTGGATATAACATATTTGATAAATTATCTATACAAGCACGGCCCCGCCCCTAATTGCCCATAG
>CAZCFT010000046.1:0-2037 GCA_964498015.1 uncultured Ignavibacteriaceae bacterium | reverse complement strand
GGCTCCTGCCGTGCACTGGAAATATCTATTAGAAGTGAAATATTTAATCCACAAATAGTCGGTGGAATAACTCAAAGGATATTAAGTTCGCCAGCTCCTGGAAGTACATCACTCCCTTTCTCTGCTTATCAAGCATTGATCTGACTTCATCCATGTTGAAATAGCCGCGGCTGGCGGTCTTTGGGTCGAGAAGAATGGTCTCAAAGTAGTTGCTTACATTCTTGCTGGCGCGATACCATTGATTCTGATGTAAATAACGCCGCGAATCGTAAAGCTTCAATCGGCCCATCGAAGCCCGCTCGGCATAATGCATCCAGTCACCCACAAAATTATGGAATTTTTTCTTGAATTGCGAGGGCTTGCTGTAGAGATCGACCGCGGTAGCCTGATACCGCGCTCGCGCCAAATCAGGAAATTTAGCCTTGAAATACTCAGCCATAAATTTGCGTGACGGTTTCAATGCGTTGGGCAATTTTAGATAAAATTCAGCGAGTTTGTCGTCGGCCAGAGCAAAATGGTCATGCCAGAGGTAGCGGTTGCCGTCAATCTGGTTCATCAGACGGAAAAGACGGTTGCCGATAAGAAAAGCCTCAAGCTGGTGGCAGTACCATTTCGACACGCCAAGATATCGTGAGAACTCGTTTTCTACCGAAGGAAGAAAATGCTCTTTGAAAATTTTCGCCCATTCGGGCCGGAATCTGGTGTAGTAAGAATCGTCCCGCGATTCACCGAGAATGCTCAGCCGGGTCCTTTTCAATTTCTCTTCCAATGATAAATTATCGGCTATATCCCGTAGTTTAAAATATGATTCCCCAAAATTGGTCAGGCCGCCAAAGATACCGTTTAGGAAGGCGGTCGATTCGGGAGGAAGGCCGTAATTCTCGCCGATTCCGAAACATATGGCAGGACTGCTGTTAATCATGCCTTCAGAAAGGTAAACATATCTTTCGCAAAAAGTAGCCAGCCAATCGGGATTTATTTCAATAAATCCAAAATTTTTGACGCCAAGTTTATCGGCCACTTCCCTTGCGATTTTGGAATCAAGACATCCTTTTCTGCCATGGGTGAAAACATGAGGTTCAATCCCCGCCCTGACAGTATGCCCCAGAATGAATCTGGAGTCTAAACCTCCGGAAAGCGGGATAATAACATTTTTCGCCCCGGCGGTTTGCTTCTTGACTATTGAAGGATAAATAGAATCAACTTCTTCAATCAATTCCTGTATAGGCTGATTTGATTCTTCAGGAAAGCGGTAATCCCAATATTGTTTGAGGCTTATTTTTCCATCCTTAAATGAGATTGAATGCCCGCCCCGCATGATCTTGACCCCGGAGAAGAATGTCTTATCACCCAGCAAATATCCAAAATTGAAATAGTCGGCAATACCGTTATGATCCAATTTTCTTGAGAAAGCATCATAGGCCAGAAAGGCTTTGTATTCGGTGGAAAATAGAAATATTTCGGAGTCCTCATAGTAGTACAACTGCCGATGCCCAAAGCGATCGTTAAAAATAGTCGCTTCTCTGGATTTCCTATCGAAAATGGCGGCATTGAAAGAACCATCTATCTTGTTCGGAATATCATTGGGATGATTAATATATATGTTTATGAGTTGCAATGGCTTATCTTGAACGTTATTGATCAAATTGGATTCGACATTTCTCCATCCATAGATGAACCCTGAAAACCCTGCGGCAAATTGACGCTGATCATCAATCACGATTCGCTTCTCGCCTGCAAAGGGAATCCCGATATGTCCAAGAGCAAACCAATCCTCTGCATAAATCTGGCTTTTATAAGAATCAGTATGGGAAAGCCGCTTGAGCATCCCCTCAATCAGCCTCCCATTTTCTTCTACTGATGATTGGCGCTTTCTGATTACTCCAAAAATTCCCGGCATATCATGATCCTTAATTTGGAAAAAACCAATTCAATAAATTTTCTTATTCAAATATATCGACCAAAAGGTTAAAAACAACAAACTCTTGCGAGGACGGGGACATTGATTAATGGATTTATATATATTGGCAACTATCG
>CAZCFT010000045.1:0-20145 GCA_964498015.1 uncultured Ignavibacteriaceae bacterium | reverse complement strand
ACTTCCACACCGCCTGCATAAGTCAACGGATTTCCGGTCAACCCCCAAAAAATGGCATTTCGTCCCGAAAGAAAAATATACTGCCCAAGCGCCACCGAGATCTTCTGCCGTTTTTCCAAAACCATTTTGCCTGTAATCGAAAAGGTTTTTGAACCTTTGAGCTCGGCATATATTTTCCAGAAAGTGGGTTCCGGCTCCGTATTCTCTGTCAGTTTCGGTTTGTTAAGGTTATCTGCCATAACGACCAGATGATATTCTTCATGACTGAAACCGCCCGACAGACCGAATGACTTGGCATTAAAAGCGCCGTAACCATTTCCAATTTTGATTGCCTTCCCGCTCCCATGCAGACCAAAGGCAAAAGCGCCATAATAAAATCCGAGAGCGGTTCTTATGATTTTTTCCGAATAATAATCATCTTTCCCAAATTGAGAAATTCCGATCGCGAAAGAGAAGGAGCTCCTCCTATATCCAGCGGCAAGATATCCTTTGTCAAGTTCCGGCAGGTCGTACCGACGTTGAAATCCTGATTCAAACAGAATCTGTCGATTGAGAATCCGAACTGCGGGGACTAATAAGAAATCAGAAGCTGACGGCGAGGTAATAAGTATAGTCCCGCCCATCCCGATCCGCCGCCCGGCGTCGATGTCATAGCCGAACAGGGAAGCGCACGATAGGACGCACATGAAAAAAAGAACGGATGCTTTCATGGGGCTATAACCACCGTTTGTTTGTATTGCCCGGCGCCGGAAATTTCAAGATAAAGAATATAAATGCCTGGGGGAAGGGGATACCCATCATCCGCTTTACCATTCCAGGATATTGAGCCATCCATCGCCGGAATCCTGTCAAGCATAGTTTTGATTATTCGTCCCTGCAGATCATAGACACGCATAGCCAGATTATCCCCCGGTGGGACAGAAAAAGTAATTCTCATCTCGGAGTCGCGGCGAGGGGAGAAGGGATTTGGTTCAGTGATGACTTTGATTTTCTCCGAGACGGCCTCATAGTACACTTCGTTTTCGCTTCCCGGCGTGCCCCCGGCGACGACAGATCGTCCCCAGCTGTTTTCGCGGCCGGCTTCCTCGCCGCGTCCCCAAGTGAAATTCTCGCCATAAGCGGTTTCATAATCGAATCTATCAGCCGTGTAGCCGATACTATCGATAAGCCGCGCTACATCCCCGTCATTGTTTAACCCGACCCAGGAGGAAATTTCCAGAAGCGGGATATCATTATTTGAATAGAAATTCCGGAAATTGGCGGAATCTTCACATAAAACGATATATTCTCCCGCCTTTATCAGATATTTTTGAGCCGTGATAGGTGAAAGCCCGTTTGAATCCCCCACCAACCATCCCTGCAAATTAATTGTGCTATCTGAACGGTTATTTAATTCCATCCACTCCGTTTTGAGGGGAGACTCCGGATCGGCAAGGAACTCATTTATTACTATAGGGGGGAAATCCCGCCCGGGAACTGTTGATAATTCCATATTGTTATATGAGCGATCGTCAGGCGATAGTTGGACCAGAATTGAGGGATATATTCCTTCGAATTGAAGATTCTCCAGTATATGGAAAGTATCTCCGGGACTAAAATCAGGCAGATTAGTAATGTTGATAAGGTCGCCCAATGTAACGGCGGTGTCCCTGTTATCATCATGGTATAGTCGCAAGTCTGCGCCGACCACGGCGCTTAGACCCACATTGACCACAGTAAAATCGCATTTTGTTATCCCGTTCGATAACTCGAATATAGCCGAGACCAGCGCCAGATCATATTGTCCCGGCGTTATAGAATTAATTCTCCCCGGTGTTCCGCCCTTCGGGTCAGTCGATTCGGCTATGGCCGATGAAGTCGGTGTGAATCGCTCCCATGAAACCCCGTCAGCGCCGCCCTCCGTCCACTTGAAAATAGACTTAACCGCTGAGGTATAAAAGAGAGTGACTGTCCCGGAATCATTTTTCAGAGACATTCCGGAATATTGGTAAATCTTATAATTTTCCGATTCGGAATCGCCCCAGACACTATCGGCATCCCCCCAGTATGATTCGAACCCGGCTGTTCCGTCGGAACTGAATAGTTTCCTGCAAACAACAAAATATTCCCGCGCTCCAATAGATTGTTCAGGAAAAACAAAAGCGTCGCCTTCAATATTCAGAGAATAGTAAGTCAAAATCTTGGAGCTGTCAGAATTGTTATAAAGCTCAATCCATTCAAAATTCCTCTGCGAGCCCGGTTCATTCGACATGACTTCATTGATAATAATATCCGCCTTGGCGCTATCCCAAGCCGCGAAAAACGAAAGCATGAGATAGATAATAGTTATTATCGGTTTCACCAACTCATCTCCGCCATAAGAAGAAAAGTCGAACTGCTTCTATTCTCGTAATCACGATTATAACGATATGAATATTTCATTCCCATTTCCAGATTTTTCGTGACCCTGACCGTCTCCCTGAAGTATCCATAGAAATAATTGATCTTGCCATTCGGCGAATCTATCTTATCAAGATTCAGCCATAATTCGATATTTCCATAATTGGAGACGGCGGTTTTCGTTCGTGAAAAAAGCGAGAAATACTTTTTCGAATTCTTATCGATATTGAAACCTGCATAATTTCGCATGAATAATTTTGCGATTTTCAATATGTATTCCAGCCTGACTTTATGCTTGGAGGTCAGTTGCCCGGCCTCGAATTCCTCTATGTATCCATAATCACCGCGTAGATGAACCGATGGGGATAGTGGAATTTCCAGGGCAGTCGACATTTTTGCGGTTCTTTGATAGCGATTTTTTCCATATGCTGAAAACGATATTTCATATATTGAACTGTTGCTCAATGCAGAAGTACCTTTTAATAATATACCGCGCTGATCAATTCGCCGGTCGCTGAATTCAAGATTTATGGCGTCAATCGATACTGAATGATAGTAGTCGCCCGACCTTCCCCCACCAAATAGATTGATAAAGTCTTTTGGATACTGCCACGCCGATAGGGAAAGGTTAATCGGATTTTCATCATAGCGAGCCTCAAAAATGGCCGCGGAAAGACCTTTTCTTGACCCCTTGGGCAGAACCGACTCAAAGGCGGCCACGAATTTATGATTTTGATATTGCAGAAAATACCCCAGTTGATGGTAGTCATATTTTGTGGCTGTTTCCCTATTTTCCATTCTCGAAGCAATGAAAATTCCCTCGCCCTTAAACTGCCTATATCTTTTGGACACGCTTATCGCGGTTGCCTGAACCTGATGTGTCCTATTTCGATCATAATGCAGCAGCATTTTAACCGCATCCGATTTGCGACCCCCTTCAATGTAGATACCATTAAATCCGCCATAATCGGGAAAAAGAAAAGATTCGTCTCTGGTCGCAGAGTCCTTTTCGAGAAGTCTCCCGCGATATCCAATAGTAAGTCCCAACCCATAGCGGGCGACGAAATTCCCGACAATCATTCTCTTCGCCATACCAGCGCTGTTCTGGTACTTCAATGAACGATTTGCCCACTCATGGCGGCCCGCATAGTCACCGTTAAGACGCGCATTAAATGCGCCATCTGACGGCAATCTGTATTTCAGATAGTATTGATTTCGCCCCGGACCATTTTCTTCAAGTGACTGGTATCTTTTGAGACCTGCGTCTCCTGAATAAGCCTGAACTTTTTCCCGCTTAATTGCGGATCTGAATGATTCAGCCTGCTCTCTCTCGAGTCCGGGGAAATCCGTGGCCGAAGTATTTTGGTCAAAAGCCCGATCCGGCCCCTTGGCGGACAGGAAGTAATTAAGATTCGGAATCTCTTCAAGCAGAAACAAGTCTGCGCTATCGACTCCCTGTTCAAATATCTCCGTCAGATTCTGATAAGTATGATAATCAATCTCGCCCCGAAGATAAGCCTCGTATATTTCTTCGTCAGTCGGGTAAACTTCCGGAGAAATATTCTGGCCGACTATGTTTATGGTCAGCCCCGTGGCGATCAATATGAGCCAGGATGCTGTTTTGATTATATCATTCAACTCAAGTTGTACTTCTTAAGTTTCCGGTACAAGGTTCTTTCGCCGATTCCGAGCTTGCGTGCCGCCCCTTTGCGGTTGCCGCCTGAGTCGCGAAGGGCCGACTCTATCAAATCCTTTTGCATTTTTTGCATTGTACCGCCGGAGGCGGATTCGTTCTTACTCTGCAATTCCCCTTCCGTTTCAAATTCATGGCGAGAGGGCAGATTTGCCGTTATTAAATCTCTCAGCATTCTTATCTCGCTCCCCAGCGAAAGAAGCGCCCGATAAATCAATTCATGCCCGGCCTCTTCAAGCGTATGGCCGGTCGCGACCGGAAGTTGCTTCTGTGTCATCCCCTGCTCAGCGATAAATTGCTCTACTTCATGCCCCGATATCTCGCCTCCCGGATGCAGAGCCCCCATCCGGGCGACAAAATTCCGCAGTTGGCGGACATTCCCCGGCCAATCGTAGCGCATAAGAAGATCAATCGCCGCTTCCGAAAATCCCTTCAGCTTTTCTTTGGTTGCAAAATGGCAAAGTAGAGGCAAAATGTCCTCTCTTCTCTCATACAAAGAGGGAAGATTGATCTTAATAACGCCAAGTCGAAAATATAAATCCTCCCGAAATTGCCCTTCATGGATCGCTTCCATTAGATCGCGATTTGTCGCCGCTATCGCCCTGACGTCAGAATGGACAGGTTTGTCGCCTCCCACCGGATAAAAAACGCCGTCCTCCAGCGCTCTTAGGAATTTCACCTGCATGTCCGGTTTTGTTTCGCCTATCTCATCAAGAAAAATTGTCCCGCCGTTGGCCTGTACGAAAAGCCCTTCGCGTTTGCCGACCGATCCGGTGAACGCCCCTCTTTCGTGTCCAAAAAGCTCCGACTCCAGCACCCCTTCGGCCAGAGCCCCGCAGTTGACCGCCACAAATCGTTTCCCGCTACGATGTGAATTCTCATGTATCGCCCTTGCTACGAGCTCTTTGCCGCTCCCGGAAGGGCCGATGATAAGTACACTAATATCGGTCGGAGCAATTCGTTCGATTGTCTCAGCTATCGCCTTGAGTTTTTCTGAACGCCCGACCAGATTGAAATTTCTCAACAATGATTTCTGATGAAGAATCTTTTGTATCTTATTCGATACCGCCTCTTTTCCTTCCTGAAGACTAATGATTCCATCAAATAAAGGATTTTCGTTCTCGACAGCTTGACGACCCGGAAAGGCGATTTTCCAAATATCGGTCATCGGCGCCCGCATTCTGATCTTTTTGATAATTCCGGAATTGATTCCCGGATAATCCTCTGTAATCAATATGATTTCCAGAGTTCGCTCTTTAAGCAGAGTATATAGCTGGGAGAGCTCGACAATATATTCGCCAATTGGTTTAAATATCTTTTCAAATAGAGGATTACTATTAACTGTTTCCCGGCGAGTCAGCGCCACGACTCCGTCAAGGGGCCGGATCCGGCTTTTGACTGACTTCTGTATCATCTCTTGCGCGACCTCTTCTTGCGCGAACCCTTCGGCTCTTTCCCCCGGTCGATCAAATAGAGATTGATTTCATTCCTGATTTTATCCGCCGAGAGAATTCCGACCTCGACCGGATCGCCGAGACGAAAAACTCTTCCCTGACGTTTCCCTACCAGACGAAAATGCTTTTCGTCGTACTTGTAGTAATCATCGTCAAGGGTTGAAAGACGCACCATACCCTCGGCGCCTGTTTCCCCAAGGCGAACAAAAAATCCGAAATTTAATATTCCGGATATCACTCCCCTAAATTCCTCTCCGACCCGCTCCGCCATATAGGCCGCCTGCTTGATTTTTATTGCATCCCGCTCGGCAGCCTCAGCGGTACGCTCGGTGTCGGAGCAATGCTTGCCGATGTTAGTAAGCGCCGAATCAAGGCTCCTATTCAATTTTTCCGGATACCGGCCGCCTTTTAGTTTCTTGAGGAGACGATGCACCATCAAATCGGGATACCGCCTGATAGGCGAGGTAAAATGCGTGTAATGCGTGAAGGCCAGCCCAAAATGTCCGATATTTTGAGGCTGATACACTGCCTTTTTCATTGAACGTAACATCAGTTCGTTCAAAAATTCCTCTTCCGGTTTCCCTTTGAGCCTCAATAGAAATCGCGAAAACTGGATCGGCTTCATATTCTCCGAGACGGGAAAACTGTACCCGAGAGTAGAAACCAGATAGGAAAACGCCTCCAGCTTCTCCATATCCGGTTTGTCATGCACGCGATACAAAAATTTCTGTCCCATTCTAAAGACATGCAAAGCGACCGCCTTATTCGCCGCCAGCATGAATTCTTCAATTAATCTATGCGATTCAAGCCGTATTCGACTGCCGATCTCGACAATTTCCCCCTTGCTGTTCAGAATTATTTTTGCCTCGGGAAGATCAAAATCGAGCGACCCCTCCGCCATCCGCTTTTTCTGTAGTATTGAAGCGAGCTCGCGTGCCAGAGTGAGACTCTCCGCTACTTTGCCGACACTATCGGAAGCGTTGCCGGTATTGAAATACTCCTGCACCTCCTCATAGGTTAGTTTTGCCCGCGATTTTATCACGCCGTCCGTGATTTCCCAATTGAGCATATTGCCGGAGCGGTCGAAATTTATCAACGCCGCATAAACGAGCCGCTTGCGATTCGGCTTTAGCGAGCATAAATCATTGGAGAGTTTCTCCGGTAACATTGGTATCACTTGACCCGGCAGGTATACCGAATTTCCCCGCTCGAACGCCTCGCGATCCAATACCGTTCCATCCCGAACATAGTGCGATACATCCGCGATATAGACCCCCAGACGATACCCATGATCACGCTTCTCCACCGAGATTGCATCGTCGTGATCTTTGGCGTCAAGCGGATCGACTGTATATATAACATCCTTACTGAAATCCCGCCTTCCGACAATCTCCGCCTCGCTGAAATACTCCGCCGCTCTTTCCGCATCTTCAATTACCTTGCGGGGGAACTCCTCGGGGAAATTGTAATTTCTGATAACCGTCAATAGATCAACTCCCGGATCCCCCGGACGCCCGATACGTTCAATCACTTCCCCTTCGGGATTTCCCAGTGCATCGTCCCACTGCGTGATTTTCACCGCCACCCGCTCGCCGTCGATAGCTTTCATCGCCAGCCGCTCGGGAATATAGATATCGCGGCGGATTTTTTTGCTGTCAGGAATGACAAAATGAAAATGCTTCCCCGCGCGAAATATCCCCAGAATACTTCTCCCTGAGCGTTCGAGAACCTTGATCACTTTGCCATACAGCTCTTCCTCGACACGCGTTCCCACCCGCACCATTACTTTGTCGCCATCAAGCGCGGTGAGTGTATCGTCCGGCTGAATTAGCGCCGGCTTGCCCGATTCGGTCTGGACAGACCCATACCCGCCCTTTAATATCGAAATCTGGCCGACTGCCAAATTCAGTTCCGATGGCGCCCCCAGCCGATTCCGTCTGAGTTTGACCAGTTGCCCGGAATCAATCAGCTTTTTCACCAAATTTCTGAATGCCTGATAATCCTTTTCAGACACTCCAAGTTCTTTGGCCAACTCTTTCAACTTGAGCGGCCGCCCCGCCTTGCAAGCGAGATAATCGATTACGAAATGTTCTGTAATGTTCATAACTGTCTATTTAGAGCTTTTTATCGGCCAAGTCAATACAAAAAATGACAAATTTCTGCCAATATGGCAGAGAATCAAAATATGGTTCTTATAGGTGGTTCTGTATAGGTTGGCCCCGGGAGGCTATTCCCAATATTGACGTTCAAAAAGTTGCAAATCGGCAGGTCTCACTCCGACTTCGTCGGAGAAGGACCTGCCGAAACAGAATGGACTTATGGGACAACCTCTTCAGAAAATCCGCCGAGCGGAGTACTTGTGGGAAACTCTCAGTACGTCTATCGGGCACACGATGAAGATGCCCCTTCCTCAAATCCCTAATCCAATTGTCGATAATCAGGTTATGGAGCAATTTTATGCCCTCTAAGGTTCTGATTTTCGGCGAGAGATTATTTTCATGTCTGCCAGCCGGTGGAGTGCAAGACATAGAGAAATCCGGCCGTCAAACTCCAATTTCGAAAGAGGAGATCGCCATTTACAGGACGCCGGTGGTACCTGAAGTTGAATGTACTGCCGAAACAGCTTATGTTGATCTCGAGAAGGCAGAATTCAACAGACCGGAGTTTCTCTTGCAACTGGCGAAAAGCTTCAATAAACTTCGCATTGTTGGGATCGCTGAATTTTCTTCAACCGAGGAAACTGCCCGGGTGGCGCAGATGGGAGTGGCCGAGATAGTCAATAAAGAGCAATACCTGACCCGTATTGAGGCTTTTGTCAATTGTGGCAAGAAGAAAGCGGAAAAGGGAGAGCCTGTTAATACCAGTATTTTTTCGTCGGCGTCTTTGATAGGACATTCTCCAAGAATCGCAGAGATAAAGAAGATGGTGGAGCATCTGAGTGAAGTTGACTATCCCAATGCCATCATATTCGGCGAGACCGGCACGGGCAAAGACCTTCTGGCCAAAGTGCTTCATTATAGCGGGGTGAGAAAGGACAGGAATTTCATTGAGGTGAACTGTTCGGCGATTCCGGATGAACTATTCGAATCGGAGCTTTTCGGACACAAGAAGGGAGCATTCACCGATGCCAAAAATGACAAGACCGGCCTTTTTGAGTTTGCCTCTGATGGGACTATTTTTCTTGATGAAATAGGCAATCTTACAATTCCGGCGCAGGCAAAGTTGCTCAAAATTCTGGAGAGCAGGAAGCTTCGGGCGCTCGGCACGGTGGAGGAAACAGATATTAATGTGCGAGTGCTGGCGGCTACTAATATTAATTTGGAGCAGGCGGTCTATCAGCGCAGATTCCGGGAAGACCTGCTTTTTCGCCTAAACCTGATCGCCATTCATCTTCCGCCATTACGCGAGAGAAAAGAAGATATCCCCGACCTGGCGCGGCATAATTTCAATTTCTATTGCACGCTGTATAACCGACAGACTTTCAGCATCAACGACGGCGCCATTGGGGCGTTGCAGAATCACAGTTGGCCCGGCAATATTCGCGAATTGCGTAATGTTATGGAAAGAGCGGTCTTACTTGCGACAAGTGATGAGATTACGCAGAGACAGATAACGGATGCTATCAAGAATGGCCGAGTTACGGCGCGTGAAAGAAAGAAGATAATGATAGAGATTCCAGATCAGGGGATAACCTTGAAGGCGATCGAAAGGCAGATCATCGCTGAAATATTGAATATGGTGGGATGGAATCGTACTCAGGCCGCTCAACTTCTGGGTATATCGCGCGCCCGGCTTCGCAGGATTATGGACGAGAACGGGTTGGCAAATAAGCGTCAATCATCCGATTAAGCCGGCACAAAATGTTCCAATCGGATATATTGGTTTAAGAGCGTCTCAGACTTCAGATTATAAATAGAAATTGTCTTTTTTTCAGGGCAGGTTGGTACGAAACAAACCGCATCAGCCCTTAAGCCCCATCGGCAAAATGTGGTCGGCTCCACTGTCACGGGCCGTAATCTATTATGGGCTAATCAATTCCATCTTTGCCGCCCCTTTCCGGCATGCAATTTGATTAATCTCTCTTCAGTTTGATTAAAGGTAATGAAATTTCAGAAAGGAGAGAGGATTAATGTTTAAACCAAAACGCAACCATCTGCTGACGGGGGCGGTCTTAATCGTGGCGGTCATTCTGCTTATAGAATTAATCGGATGTTCCCGCATTCCGACTCAGAGTGTCCAGTCCAACCAGACCGTTATTCTTAAGAGAAACGTGACAGCACACAAACTGTTGGGCAGTTCGGCCTATGCCGATACTGTTTTCACAGCCGCCGGGGGCGGAGTCATATCTTTGCTTGATGTGGAACTGACATTCCCGCCGAATGCCCTTCCTGCAGACACCCTGATTTTTATCAATATTCCTGATGTGGCGGTGTTTGAAAATCATTTTGGAACTGACGGTCTCAGATTTAACGTTCCGGTCAAGGTAGTAATGAGTTACCGGGATGCCGATCTGACCGGCATTGATGAGTCCCATATCACCATAGCCTGGTTTAATGAAATTACCGGCCAATGGAACAGTATGCCCTGCGTGCTTGACAGAATCAATAAAACGGTTATGGGTTTTGTGGAACACTTCTCGGCGTATGCCCTGATTTCGGACAACAGGTAACCCCGGCCGAAAATGTCAAGCCTGATGTGGAAAGATATCATGAAGACTACAGAACTTAAAGGAATCGAAAAGGTGATAAGTGACGGTAATCATCTGCTGGAGCTGGCCAGAGAATGGTTAAAGCAGGGTAATACCGCCGTAGCCTTCCAGTTACTCAATCAGGCTCTCAAATCGAAAGAGACTGAATGCAACAAGACTCTTAAGGGCGAGCTATCGAAAGAAGTGGGGCGTGTCTATACGCAAACCGGTCAGTGGGACCGGGCTGAAGATGCTTACACGCAGGCGAAGTCGATATTTCTGGAGACAGGCAATTATCGCGGGGCGGCAGAATCAGTAAGAAATCTGGCAAATATGAAATTTCAACTGGGTGAATTTTCGCTGTCCGAGACTCTCTGCGAAACAGCCATCGGTTGGGCGACCAAATCTGGAGATTTCCAATTGCGTGCGACGATTCTTAACACCCAGGGCGCCATCAAATCGATCGAGGGAAAACAGAAAGAATCGATACATGTTTTTCGACTTTGCCTGTCTGATTTCAGGCGTTCGGGCAACAAGATGAGGCAGGCGTATGTACTCCATAACATAGGTCTGGTGCAGATGGAAATGAGCCAATATCAGGATGCCAGGACGTCATTTGAAGAAGCTTTGGCGCTGGCGCTTGAAAGCCGGGACCTTAATCTGGTTGAGCTTTGCTATCAGAATATGGCCAAAATGCATCTCCAGGTGGGCGATCTAATAGCGGCAAGGTCTCTTATCAAGTCGGCCAGAGAGCTTCTTGACACGCTCAAATCACCCGCCGCTGAAGTGGACCTTGATATAACCGATGCCGATTGCAGACGGCGGTTCGGTGACCTCAAGAACTCTGAGAATATTCTCGAACGGGCTCTGAATATGGCTCGGGAGCATAGTCTCTCCCAGCATGAAGCGGAGATTCTGTATCTGGGGGGTTTGGTTGCCGCTGACGGCGGCGAGACCCATATTGCCCGTTCGCGACTCGAGGCGGCGATGGCTCTCTTTAAGAAGACAGGCGGCGGCGGTATAAAAAAGGCCGTAGAGAAACTAAGAGCTCTGGATGAATCCGCAAATGACAGGGCGTCAAGAAAACAATAATGTCGCGACGGCGAGGCATTTCCCGCCGGCGATTGCAAAGGTCATAAAATGCAACAAACTTGCGGAAAATGGTCGGAAACCCTGAACAACTTTCTGGAGCTGGCAAAGAGCGCTAACGACAGTTTCAATTATGAACGAGCGCTCAGTTATCTGGCGACGCTGGAAGAACTTTGGACGTCCAAGGCTCTTCCAGCTTTATCATCCGAGATTCAGAATCTTCTCTATAGTGAAAAGGCGCGGGCATTGGCCAAGCTGGGGAGATATGGAGAATCCGTGGAGGAATACCGGAAACTTCTCCAATGCAATCAGGATAAGGCATCTCTACCGCGACGAGCTGAGATTTTTCTGGAAATAGGTCAGCTTTTGGCCAAGCAGGGAGAACCGGACAGCGCCCTCGGGCATGTTCATCGGGCTCTGGCAGTTTACCGGCGGCTGAATGATGCCCATGGGATATGCAGAAGCCTTCGGAATTTGGGGGTTATTTATATTGAACTGGGCGAATTTGAGGATGCTGAAGTCGCATACAATGAAGCAATAGAAATGACCTCTGCTGATAAGCAATCTATTCTGTTTGCTGATCTCAATAATAATCTCGGCGCGATAAAGAATATGAAAGGGGACTGGGAAGGGGCTCTCCATTGCTATAATATTTCCCGCGAAGTGTATGAACGGGAAAACGAAGTCCGGAAAACAGCATATACGATCAACAACATCGGCATTACTCTGCTGGAACAGGATCAGTGCGAACAGGCCTTGAAAAATTTCATATCTGCTCTCAGAGTTTCCGAATCGATCAAAGATGCTCCGTTAAGTCTGATTCTCAGCATCAATCTAACCGACCTCTATATAAAGAGGAATGAAATCGACGAAGCCAAGAGATACTGCCATAATGCGACCCAATATCTTAATTTGGGGAAATTGAAAAACAGCCAGCTGGCGGAGACTCTCAAATTGGCGGGTCGTATCGCCTTGCTCGAGAAAAATTTTGATGCCGCTCTGAGCCGATATAACGAAGCTCTGGAGATTTGCCGGGACATTGGGCTTCAGTACGTTGAAGCGGAAATTCTCTATGAAAAAGGACACCTCTTTCTTCAGACCGAGCGACAAATGGAAGCGCTTCAATTGCTGGAGAGTTCTCTAAAGATTTTTTCGCAGATTGAGGCGACTGGAAAAGCGGGCAAGGCCGAGAAACTAATCAAATCGATAGAGGAGTTATACCTTAGGATTTTTGAATCGATGGCTTTTAAAGTCGATCAGAAAGACCATTACACCAAAGGGCACTCTGATCGAGTTGCCAAACTGTCTCTGGCGCTCGCAAGAGAATTGTATCTTCCCGACGCAGAAATTAAGGCCATCGTTGCCGGTTCGCTACTACATGACATAGGAAAAATTGACGTCCCTGATGCGGTTCTAAAAAAGAAGGGACGTTTAACCAATGAAGAGTATGAGATAATAAAAAATCATCCCGACGCCGGGATTCAGCGCCTGTCTGGAATCAAATTCCCTTGGGAAATAGTCCCTCTCATCAGGTATCATCACGAACGTTACGATGGGAAAGGGTATCCGGCCGGGCTGGCCGGGGAATTGATACCGCTTGGCGCCCGAATCATATGTGTCGCTGATGTATTTGATGCGCTTACTTCTGAGAGGCCGTATCGCGAAGCTTTTTCCTCTCAAAGGGCGCTGGAGGTAATGAGAAATGAGATGGGAATGGCGTTTGACCCGCTTGTACTGGAGACCTTAGTGACGGTTGTCAATCAGGGACGCATTGATTATATAATTAATCGCAGTACGCGACCAGATGAGCTTTATCGTATCTGGGGGGAATGCCGGATGAAACTGCCACAGGATTCCGAAATACCCGCCAACACTCCATCGCCTGTCGCCGCGTAGTGTGTACCTTTTAGTTCTCCGGTCTTATTCCGGGGTCATTTCAAAAGGAGCATCTTGCGGTCTTCGGAATAGTTGGCGGTCTCCATTCGGTAAAAATATAATCCGCTGGCAAGGTTATTATGTCCGGCGGCATCTTTGCCATCCCAATAGACGGCGTGTTTCCCGGCAGTCATAAAATCGTTTACAGGGGTGCAGATTTTTTGTCCCAGTATATTATAGATATTAATGGTTACATTGGAGGCATTCGGTATCGAAAAATCAATTCTTGTGATACTATTGAACGGATTGGGATAATTCTGCAGAAGGACAAACGAATTCGGCATTCGACCGTCAATTCCGGAATTGGTCTTCCCGCAGGGCCATGCGGCTTTGACAATGTTATTCATCTCTCGTCCATATCGCCAGAAAGGCGCCGGCATGCTGCACGGGTCATAATTGCTTTCGGGGAAGTTGAAAAAGACAAGCGAGCTATCGGCGGTGGTCATTATCAGGTCAACCTTGCCGTCGCGGTTGATATCTCCGATTACCGGCGTATATCTAAGATAGGTGGAGTTACCCATCTCGCCGATTAAGGGGTAGCCGTCCAGAAGTTTACCGTCTTTGTCCCAGCAATAAATTCTCTGAACGGGATAATTAAGGAACATATCATTCATAGCGCAGGCGACCAGCTCGGGGAATTTGTCGCCATTCATATCGGCCGCCAATAGCATATTGAGAATGCTTGGCCCCGGAACAACCGCAAACAGGCCGCTGGTACTTCCGGCTAAACAAGGGGAACCGTCAAGATTCCACGCCAGGACATAACTGGTGCCGAAATCAAAATAAGTCGTAAAATATTCCAATTCACCGTCGCCGTCTATGTCGGCAAAAGTCGGGTTGGTCGGGACAACAAAATCATCGGCATTGATACTTCTCGGCCAGCCGGAAATCGCCTGCAGGTCATCATCGAAGGCATAAAGCCAGTACCCATAATCTCGAAAATACCCAAAAGCAATCAGCTCTAATTTGTGGTCATTGTTGATATCACAGGCCGACAGATCCATGCAGAAAAATGTGCTTCCGTTTTTTTGTATAATAAGACTGTCAAGAGTCGCGAAATCCGACACTCTGATTTTTTTCAGGAGGCCATAGTCTTGATTGCAGACATAGATTTCATCCTCCGGGCTCCTGTCAAGATTCGCCGGAAGATATAGCCCATAATGGTCGAATTCATGCTTGAGAGCGCCATCGGATTCAAAAAGAAATATTTTGGGCAGATCATAATCGAACAAGATTACATGTATTTCATCTTGGCCGTCATGGTCGATATCCTCAAGAAAGACTTTCGGAAGTTCATTTTCTGTGACCAGATTTGTAGTGATTCCCGGAAGAGCGCCGAGATAGTTTTCAAAGCGATGAGAGTGAGATGGGAAACCGTAGATTTTTGGAGGATCATATCCGACCGCTACTATATCATCAATGCCGTCCCCGTCAAGGTTGCCGACTGCAATCGGAATGGCATAATTATTAGTGGGAAATACGGGCATTCCCTCGGTCTTGGGAGTACCATCGGAGTTGAAAAATTTCACGCCTGAAGAAGCGCCAACCACGATCTCGTTATTGCCGTCGTTGTCGAAATCTCCATAATTGGGAATTATGGTTGGGTCGGCGGCGAGGTCTATTTTCCAGGCTCGGTCAGTGGCGAAAATTGATTTGACGCAGACAGGTATGGAGTGTACTACCGAATCTCCGGTCCGGGAATATACCGACAGGCGGAGAGTGTAGTCCCCCGCGGGGATATCCTCAATAATCCATCCGGCAAATGAGGACTGATATATGGGAGTTGAAAGCTGGGTAATAGTATCCCATTTTTCCGGCAACGGGCCCATGCCATACTCAAGAATAAGATGACCAAAATCGGGAGAATATGCATTCCCCGATATGGTAATGGAATTTGCGATAGTGTCATTGGCAGAGGGCGATTGAATTTGGACGCTGGTTTCGTTGGCGATATAAACGGAAACGCAGGACATATTGTCGGCGCCGACTCTAAGGCGGAAAGTATGTAATCCGGAAAGACCGAACGTATGAAATTTCCCCAGAAGACCGCCCGTCACCGGACTTATGGATGAAGAGATTTTTGTCCAAATGGTCGGATTAGTTCCTATGCCATACTCAAGAATATATCCCGTGAATGCGGCGCCATCGGCGATGCCGGAAATTTCGACATCACCGGAAAGAATTTGAAAGGGTGAAGGGGAATCAATCCTGGCCCGAACTTTCGGAACGGCGTGAATCGCCCCACTGAGATTAATTCTACCATATCCGCTATATTTATCTTTCCCCGGCAGATTCCAGCCGACTCCGTAAGGATCAATGATGTCGTCGGCGGTTTCCTGAATGATTTTTTCGGCCGCATCCGGAGTTAGTCCGGGCGATATAGATCTGAGCCAGGCGGCAACCCCGACTACGTGCGGGCAGGCCATGCTGGTCCCGGAGGCAAGATAATATAGGGTATCGATTATGTGAATATGAGGCTCGCGAGGGTAATCGGCGCCATACATATCTGTGCCGGCGGCCCGGAGAGACAAAATAGAATGCCCGGGCGCGACGACATCTATATGATTGCCATAGGTGGAAAAGGAGGCCACCTGATCGGAGTCGGTTGATGCTCCCACGGCGATAATCGGCTGGTAGCCGGCGGGGTAATTTATTTGCTCGGTGAAATCATTCCCGGCCGCGGCGCAGAGAATCACACCTTTCGATGAGGCATAATTAAGAGCTTCTTCAATCAGATGACTTCTGAACGTGAAACCAAAACTCATATTTACCACATCTGCGCCATTGTCGGCGGCATAGATAAGAGCGCCGGCGATATAAGTAGTCAACGGCAGAGGGTCTATTTTTAGCGGCATTATTTTGCACTTGCCAATTATGCCCGCAATGCCGATCAAATTATTTGTAACCCCGGCGACTATGCCGGAACAATGGGTTCCGTGACCATATTGATCGGTCGGGTCATTGTCACCGCCAGTTTCAGTTGAACCGAAACCTCCATTGCCGCAAAAATCCCAGCCATGGACGTCATCAACATATCCATTATTGTCATCATCCAGCCCGTTTTCGGAAATCTCGCGCGGATTGACCCAGATATTTTCGGCAAGGTCGGGATGCAACATATCGGCGCCGGTATCAATTATGGCAACGATCACCGACTCGGTGTTATCCGGCGGATTCTGAAAAACCTCATCGGCATGAATATCTGCTCCAGAGAGACCGTTGACCGTTATCAACTGGTCATTATTTGGGCCATCGAGCCTGAGGATGTGATAATGGCTCTGGCCGGTGTTATTCAGGCCCCATTGCTGAGGATAAAGGGAATCGTTTGGGGATTCGTATCCGTCAGTAGCCGGATTTACAAAGAATTCGGCGAGGTAGTCCGGTTCGGCGTATTCGACATAAGGAAGTTTCTCATATTCGGCCTGCATGGCGGAAATATCGACGCCATCCCGTGCGGTTAATATAACTATATTTTTAAATTCAGAGGTTACCTCTTGGGGAGATTGTTGCCTCAAAAATGGAGCGACCTTAGCGACCCCATATTTCTTGTTTATGGCATCGGCCTCGGCAAGGTCTGCGAAAAGCCCGCTCCGTCCATGGCCGGATTTACAAACTTTCCCCGGCGGCGCCATACTGACCGGCCCAAAGTTCCGAAACTTGACAATAAGCCTGGTTAGAGCAGGCAGGGGTCGCTGACCGTGAGTATCGCCTGTATAAAGAGCGAAAGATTGGCATGGCAGAGCAAAGCAGAGAAGCATAAAAAGAGAAAAAGATTTCTTTATAGACATAACTTGCCTCCGCGTAAAGAAAAATATTTATTACAAGTTTAGCGAACGGAACTCCTCAGGTTAGTATCAACTGCGGTCGTATAACATTTCAAGAGGCGAGCCGCGGGTATAGGGTCATACACAAGATATGGGATTTTGCCGGATTGACAAGCGATTTAGTCGACTATGATTTATTCATGGGATGGAGTGGTGGCGCATCGCGATGCGGTTTTACGAATTCAATTCATGATCAATAGCAGTGGTAGCGCTTACTCGGTTTTTTTTGCTACAGCGTGAACAATTTTTTTGTTGAATTATTGCAGGAATTTAATCAAATTGAGTCGATTCTTGAATATGAGAAACAATAAACTATAAGGAGGAATATAATGGCTAAATCAAATCAGTCAAAAAGCCTGATCCGGCAATTGACGGACAATCTGAAGTCCGGGAGCTTGATGATTTTGATCTCCCTTTTCTTTGGAGCGGCTTTTTTCGGGTTTCTACTTGGAAGCTGTAGCTCCAAGAAGGAAAAGACTGAACAGGAATTGCAGGAATCAACTCTTCCTGAAGACCAGCGTGCAACAACTCTTTTAGACACAACGACCCAGGCCCAACAACCCCCGATTGAACAAAATGAAGTGGCTCAGAAGCCGACAGAAAAACCGAAGCCCAAACCAAAACCGAAAGTCGAAGAGACTCAGCCGCCCGCGGAAACCAAACCTTCTCAGCCTGAAATAGTGAAAACGTTGCTTCTTCAGGAAAACAGCGGCCTTGAGGTATCGCTTCTGACACAGCTTTCTACCGGCCAAAACAAGGTCGGCGATAGATTCCGCGCTCTGATTAAAGGCCCTGCGGAAGGAAATCAGGCTTTAAATCTTCCTGATGGTTCCATGATTGAGGGCGAAATTGCAGAATTAAACGACGGCAAATCTGAGGGCGAGAAAGCATTTATAAAACTTAGATTCACCAGTCTTCTGCTACCGGGAGAAAAGCCTTTACCGCTTGAGGGATGGGTGATGACTGATGACGGTACAGGCGTGATTCGTCCCGGTGGCCAAGGGACAACCATTGCTAAAGACGCCGCTCTGGGAGCCGCGGCCGGCGGCATAATTGGAGCAATCACCGGCGGAAAAACCAAAGATGCCGCCAAGGGCGCTGTTGTCGGCGGAGTCGCCGGCGGTGTGGCCGGAGCCTTGTTGCACAAAGATCAAGTTACTCTGAAAGAAGGTCGGACTCTTAAGATCAATGTCGCGACCCCGGTATTTCAGGAGAAGGTGAAAAAAGAAATTTAGGCTGTGCCCTTGATTTTTTGCGTTCGATTGGATGATCAAGATTATAGGGCTGGTCAGTCAAAAGGCCAGATCCGGCTCATGCCGGACTTGTGCCAGACCTTTTGAATCTAATCAATGGAAGACAGGAACAATATGGAGACGATCAACGCCAAGAGAAAGCAGTGGCAAGAACTGGGTAACCGCGAGGGTTACCCCTACAATCTCTTGGTATTTGATGTTTGGGGAAAAGAAATATGAAATGGGTTACACGGGCGCATGTGCATGTTGACCGGGTCGCCTGCCCCTGGTTGATAAAGCGATTTGTCGATTCTCAGGCGGAATTTATTTTTGTGGCAAAGGAATTGGTAAAGGAAATCGCGGAAAAAGAGAGGGCAATTCCCTATGATACAGACGGGGTAGAGCTTGGTCACAGGGATGGTCATTGCAGTTTCATATCCATAATGGAAAAATATAAATTGAAAGATCCGGCCTTATTGGCGATGTCCGAAGCTATCAATGCCGCCGATATTGATCAATTATCGGACAATCCGTATGCGCCCGGATTGGAAGCGATCGCCCGGGGATATTCGCTTTTATATCCTGACGACCATCGGAATATCGAAAAGCAGTTTGAAGTCTATGACGCGTTATATGCGTTTTTCAAGTTGAAGTAATTATAGAGTGATTTCATCATTTTGACCTAATCTATTTGCACTGTGCATTATTTTGCGCTTGACAAATTGATAAAATAGCCGATATTATAGTCGGAGATTCACTCCGCGAGTTTGTCACCAAATAAAGATGGCTAACTTCAAAGTTAGGGAGGCGTTATGCGCATTAAATACTTCGCAGTTTTCGCGCTCCTCGTTCTGTTTTTTGGGATAGCCTTACCGGTATCCGGGGACAAAAAATATCCCGGCGAAGATGATTTTGTAATTGTCGACAAACCGGCGCAGATGAAAATGGAAGTTCCTCCGGTTTACCCTGATTCAGCGCGGGCCAATAATATCGAAGGGGTTGTCTGGATCAAGGCTCTGGTTAATGAAAATGGGATGGTAGTTAATGTTAGAGTGGTAAAATGCACCAAGAAAAACTGCGGTTTTGAACAAGCGGCGCTGGATGCGGCAAAAAAATGCGAGTATCTTCCGGCCACGCAAAATAATAAGCCAGTGGCAATCTGGGTAACCTATAAGGTAGAATTTGTGCTGGCCGAGGGAACGGAAAAATAGAAAAAAGCCGCGAATTTCCAGCAGGAAAGCGTTTCCGGTATTAGTCGGAGACGCTTTTTTTTGCAATACCCGGAAATCGTCTGACAAAAATTCAAACAGACCCATTTTATTGTAGCTAACCATATATATTGGAATGAATTGCGGGGGATTGGGTTTGTTTTTTGGATTTTTTCGGGTAGTACAATTGGTATTGTATATCTGTGTGATATATAGGGATATGTCAGTCGTGAGGGGCGTTTTTGAGCGGCTTCGTTTTGTCATATTTTGGGGTGATTTCCTTTCCATAATTGCAACGGGGCGATAGGATTACGGCGCATTTTGAATTGATTCCTCGCAAGACCGTTGAAAGCCATTTTGGGTTTTTTTTTGCTGGGGTGGGGAAAATGGAGGTGTTTTGCGTTTATGGACATAATTATGGCCTCTAATAATGGGGAGGGGAGGAAATAACATTGAATTGGTAGGGAAATTGTGGGTTTTCCCTCACCCCTGGCCCCTCTCCCAGAGGGAGATGGGGAAAACCGGTTGTTAGGGGGGCGTGGGATGGCACTTGGCTAGTGATGGGGGAGTAATTTGTCAATTCCGCCGCAGGAGGCTGTGTCATAATTCGGTTTAATATTGGGGATAAAGATTTTATAATTGGG
>CAZCFT010000044.1:0-20607 GCA_964498015.1 uncultured Ignavibacteriaceae bacterium | reverse complement strand
TTGACCAGCCGGTTATTCAAAGGACCGAAATACTATTTGATGTCGTCGATCGTAATGTCATTTTGGTCGACGATGTACTATACACCGGAAGAACAATAAGGGCAGCGCTCGATCAGATTATCGACTTTGGTCGACCGCGTTCAATTCAACTGGCCGTGCTGATTGACCGGGGCCATCGGGAACTTCCTATTCGCCCGGATTATGTCGGCAAGAATATTCCTACTTCAAAAGATGATCGGGTGTTGGTAAGGTTGAAGGAAAAGGATAACGAAGAAGCTGTCATGGTCGTCAAATCTGGGATAAGTCACGGGGTTCCGAAGGAAGTTAAGATTAGTAGGATCAAAAAGAAAGGGGGGAAATAGGCCATGCAGTTGCATTCTCGACATCTTCTTGGGCTCGAAGGAATAACCGCCGAGGAATTGACTCTGATACTGGATACGACGGAGTCATTTCGAGAAATTATCGAACGTCCGATCAAGAAAGTTCCCACCCTTCGAGGAATAACCGTATTGAATCTCTTTTATGAACCGTCCACTCGGACCCGAATCTCGTTTGAACTCGCCGAAAAAAGACTCTCGGCAGATACAATAAGCTTCACGACTGCCGCCTCTTCGGTAAAAAAGGGGGAGACGCTCAAAGACACAGTGCGGAATATCGAGGCGATGAAAATAGACATGGTTGTTGTTCGACATTCTTCATCCGGAGCGCCATATTTTCTCACCCAATGTGTCGCCTCCAACATAATCAACGCCGGTGATGGAGCCCATGAGCATCCTACGCAAGCCCTGCTTGATATGTTTACCATTCGTAGAAAATACAAAAAACTCAAAGGTCTGCGAGTAGTTCTCGTAGGAGATATAAAGCATTCGCGCGTTGTCCGTTCAAATATTTGGGGTCTGAAAGCAATGGGAGTCTCGGTCGCTCTCTGCGGGCCGTCAACTCTTCTTCCTTTTGAAATTGAGCAATTTGGAGTTGATGTTTACACCGATATTGATAAGGCTATCGCTGGCGCAGATGTCGTTAATATTATGCGGATTCAGTTGGAGCGTCAGCAGGCGGGGATGTTTCCATCCCAAAGGGAATATACGAATTTATTTGGCATGACCAAGGAAAGACTTCCCTTGCTTAACAGAAACTATACCATCATGCACCCGGGCCCGATGAATCGCGGAGTGGAAATTACTAATGAAGTAGCTGATGGCGAATCATCCGTGATTCTGGAGCAGGTCACAAATGGTCAGGCGGTTAGGATGGCGGTACTCTATCTTCTATCGGGGAAAAAGGAGAAAGAGGGATAAATGAAAGCTGATAAATATGATATGGTGATAAAAGGCGGCATGGTTATTGACCCCGCCCTGGGATTCGGCAATGCGGCCGACCTCTTTATCAAAGATAAAAAGATTGTAAAAATCTCAAAGACTGGCGCAACCTCAAAAAAGGAATTTGCTTTCATTCCATCGGAAAATATTATTGACGTTTCCGGCAAGCTGGTTGTGCCAGGGCTGATTGATATGCATGTCCATTTAAGAGAGCCGGGACGCGAAGATGAGGAAACGATAATCACCGGATGCGAGGCTGCCGCGTCAGGGGGATTTACTTCTGTCTGTTGTATGCCAAACACAAGTCCGACCATCGATAATCAGGAGACGGTCAAATTTGTATTATCGCGGGCCGAGCAGGCCGATGCCCATGTGTATGTGATTGGAGCTGTAACCAAATCGATCAAAGGGGAGGAGCTCTCCGAAATTGGGGATCTGGTCAAGGCGGGGGCGGTTGCAATATCAGACGACGGAAATTTCGTCCAGAATCCTGAGATTATGCGATGGGCGCTGGAATATGCCAAGATGTTCGATATCCCAATCATATCGCACGCAGAAGACCAGTTTCTCTGCTCCGGCGGGGTGATGAATGAATCATTTCAATCCACCCGGCTCGGAATGAAGGGCCGCCCCGCGGTAGGAGAGGAAATCGCCGTCCTGCGCGACATAAAATTATGTGAATTTACCGGAGGGAGGCTTCATATCGCGCACGTTTCAACTGCGGGGGCAGTGAAGGCAATTCGCCAGGCTAAAGCCGAGGGGATTAATATTACCGCTGAAGCTTGCCCACACCATTTTTCGTTGACTGACGATGAAATCGGTAAGGAATTTAATACCAATTTCCGGGTCAATCCGCCTATTCGATCCAGAAAAGATGTGGACGCGGTTATTGAAGGTCTGGTCGATGGTACAATCGATTGCATCGCCTCCGATCATGCTCCTCATGCCGAAGAAGAAAAAGATGTCGAATTTGATCAAGCTCCTCCAGGAATGATTGGATTAGAAACTTCACTCGGGTTGATCAAGACTTTTCTAATTGACAAGGGGTATTTGTCATGGTCTGATGCTGTCGGCAAGATGACTTATAACCCCGCTCGCATTCTCGGACTGTCCGGCGGTCATCTGGGGATTGATGCGCCTGCCGATATCACCGTCATCGACCCTGAGAAAAAATGGACGGTGAAAAAAGAAAATTTCCGCTCCAAATCCAAAAATTCCCCCTTTATTGGCTGGAAACTTTCCGGAAAGGTTGACTATACTATTCTCGGAGGTAGAGTAGTTTACAAAACGAAATAAAGTTTTTATAGAAGAATAATCCGCTTCATATACCGACTAAAATTGTAGTGGCGAGATTTCTGAATAGTATTGACAATCGAAGGTGAAAAATTTACTCTGCCTCCATGCCGGAGTCTAATCTTAATTCTGATATTCGGTACCTAAAAGGGGTTGGCCCGAGACGCGCTACGGCTCTTGCCTCTGTGGGCATTAATACTTTATCCGACCTCCTGCATTATCTGCCGCGCCGCTATATCGATCGAACAATGATTACCAATATCGGCTCTCTTAAAGCAAATATGGATGCCACGATCATTGGCCGCGTATTGGGTAAAGGCATTTTAAGAGGTCGGCGTTCCCGATTAGAAGTGATGATAGGCGATGATACCGGTTACATCGCCCTAATCTGGTTTGAGGGGTATCGATATCTGGAAAAGGCATTTAGCAAGGGCGATGTTTTCGCCGTCACCGGGCCGGTTACCTATTTTCAACAACTCCAGATGGTGCACCCTGAAATTGAAAGAATTGAGGACTGCGATACCCAACTTATCCACACCGGCAGGATTGTGCCGGTTTACCCTTCTACCTCAGAATTAAAAGCGTCCGGTCTCACCGGACGCGTTATGAGGCGAATCATCAGTCTTGCCCTGGAAAAAATAGGAAACAGTATTGAGGATTTTCTTCATCCCGACACAGTTAAAGATAATAATCTAATGAGTCTGAACGATGCCTTTCGGCAGATTCATTATCCTGACAAAGCTGAAAATTGTGAACAAGCCCGCAGAAGACTTGCCTTTGATGAGCTATTAGAATTACAGTATCTGGTACTGAACGCCCGAAAACTTCACACCGGCGTTAAGAAGAAGCACAAGTACGCGACGCCCGGTGTGAAGACAAAGGCTTTTCTTTCAGCGCTTCCATTTCGAGTGACGTCGGATCAAAGAGAAGCCATCAGTCACATTCTCGCCGATATGCAGAGGGACCGACCTATGCATCGCCTCCTCCAGGGCGACGTCGGTTGTGGAAAGACGGTGGTCGCGCTGATGGCCGCTGTTTATGCCGCCGAGAATAATTTACAGACCGCTTTTATGGCGCCGACTGAACTTCTGGCGGAACAGCATTACCAAAACTGGGCAACGCCACTTCGAAAAATTGGAGTGGAATCTACCCTCTTGATTGGCAGTACCTCTTCGGTTGAGAAGAAAGCGTCTTTACCCGGGCTCTTGAGCGGAGAAATTGCCGTCACATTCGGAACGCATGCGATATTATCTGATCCCGTGCAGTTTGGGCGTCTTGGATTGACCGTAATTGACGAACAGCATCGCTTTGGCGTTCTCCAAAGAGGAAAACTGATCGGAAAGGGAACGCATCCGGATATATTGGTGATGACTGCCACGCCAATACCCCGTACTCTTGCTCTAACCCTTTATGGTGATTTAGATATCACTTCAATAAAATCGATGCCCCCCGGGCGACAACCTACGAAAACTGTTTGGCGTACGGCGGCATCCAGGTCGGAAATATATAAGTTTCTCAGACCCCGATTGGAAACAGGGGATCAAATATTCTTTATTTATCCTCTGGTTGAAAAATCTGAAAAGCTCGATCTTCAAGCTGCCGAAGATGAATATAAGCGGCTGAAAAAGGAAATTTTTCCTGAATTCAGTATCGGGCTGGTTCACGGACGGGTAAAAAAGGATGCACGAGAAAAGGCGATACGGGATTTCAAAGAGGGTAAATTAAATATACTGGTTGCCACAACTGTAATTGAAGTCGGGATTGATATTCCCTCTGCCTCTATCATAGTTATTGAACATGCCGAACGATTTGGTCTTTCCCAACTTCATCAGTTGCGCGGAAGAATCGGGCGCGGAGAAAAACCGGGGATGGCAATTGCGATTGCCGTTCCCCCAATAAGCGAGACTGCTGAACAAAGGCTAAATATGTTTCAAGCCTCGGGTAATGGTTTTGAAATTGCAGAGGCCGATTTAAAATTGCGAGGCCCGGGGGAATTTTTTGGCGTTCGCCAACACGGACTGCCTGAGCTGAAAATTGCCAAACTCTCCATTGATACTGATTTATTGCAAATGGCGAGAAGAATCTTGAGAGACCTGCTGGCTCGGGATAAAAAACTTGATACCTCCGAAAGAAACTTGCTGGCAGTCCTCGGCAGGAAGGTAGATTTTCGAAAAGCATTGACCCGTTTTGGCTGATAATTCCAGTAGAGAAGTTCGACAAGAAAGGGTAACGTTTATGAATGAAATGAAAGAAATTGATGACCTCTTTTTTCATCTGGTGATTTCTCTTCAAATGGCCGCAATGCAACGGATGGGGAAGATTATCTCGCCAATATCTGGAGAATTGGAACGCGATCTTGATCAGGCAAAAACCAGCATCGATATGCTGGCGATGCTTTTAGAGAAGACCAAAGCCAATCTGACTCAGGAAGAGGACAAATTTCTCTCCAGCGTTCTCTATGAGCTCAGAATGAATTATCTTGATGAAGCCAAGAAGCCTCAACCTGAAAAAGGTGAGGATAAAGAAAATAAGAAAACTGAAAACTTGGGTGAAGATTCGTAGTATAATAGATAAAGTGGTTATTTCCTTCAAAGCACATCTTACCCTAATGTCGCTTTCAGGTTGCTTTTTGACAAAGGGTATATATATTTCTCAATGATGACTACTGTGAAGAAACCTCTACTGAATTGGGACGAAGCCGCAGGAGCCCTCAAGAAGGGATTTGCAGGACAAATTGAAACTGATAGGCCGCTTAGTTCCTTTAATACTTTTGGGACGGGGGGCCCCGCGAGGCTCTTTGCAGAAGTGAGAACAACCGAGGAGTTGGCAAAACTGGTTCAGGTTGCGCACGAGTTGTATATACCATATTTTATGCTTGGGGGAGGTTCAAATGTACTTGTCTCGGATAGAGGATACGAGGGGCTAATTATCAAGAATTCGATAATGGGACTTTCAACAGAGGGTGAATCAATAACCTCTGGAGCGGGAGAAAGACTTGAAGACCTGACAAATTTTGCTGCACAGTGTGCCTTATCCGGCCTCGAATTTGCAACAGGAATATGGGGAACTGTCGGCGGCGCCGTTTATGGAAATGCAGGCGCCTATGGAGCCGATATTTCGACCCTATTTGAATCGGCGCAACTGGTTGATAGATACGGGAATATGAGAGAAGAAAAGATGCCGTATTTTGATTTTAGCTATCGCTATTCCAATTTAAAAAAGACCGGCGAGTTCGTGGCCAAAGCAAAATTTGCACTGAGAAAAGGCAAAAAAGAATCGATTCAGGCCAAGATTGATGAAATCTCGGCTTTGAGAAGTGAAAGATTGCCCAGAAACGAAAAATCCGCAGGATGTTTTTTTAAAAATATTATTGATAGTCAAGCGGAGCATGGAAAGCTTCCCGCAGGCAAACTACTTGAAGGAGTAGGCGCCAAGGATTTGCACTTTGGGGGAGCGTCGATTTTTGGAAAACATGCCAACATCATTATCAATACCGGCACAGCGACCTCGGAGGACATCAGGAAACTGGCATCTATTTTGAAAGACAGGGTGAAGGAGAAATTCGGTATAGAGCTCAAAGAAGAAATAACCTATCTTGGGCAATTTGAGGAGGAAGGCCTATAGACCGATTTATAATGATATAAAACTAACAAATAGACTTTGATTCTATTACGATTAGAAAAGTCACATCTTTTGCGTTCTTGATACTGCTTCTGATTGGACCGGATTATGTCAATGCGGCCGAACCAGGATTTAGAGCATCGCTCGACAGCCCCGAAGGGTTTATTGCTCCTATCCCTGACAATGATACAAAATTCCAAATCTGCGTTGATGGCATTTCATATCCTCCGTTCAAAATGCTATTTAAGTCCAATCCGCGGGTAACAAGATCAAGTTTTGAAAATCAGACTCTGACAATTACCGGGCAATATTATGACAAGGGCAATTATATTTACAGCTATACGCCCCGTACAGTCGATGCCTCGGAATTCATGGAATTCCGGCGCAAGCAATGGCTTTCGGGTAAATTGAGTGAGATACGTTCTCTGGCCTTGTCTAAACAGCAAAAACAAAAGGCCGGCGGCCTGTTAGCTGTTAACATCCCAATTAAGTCAAAAGCTTTTGAGTCGGTATTTGGCGAGGGTGGGGCAGGTCTGAAAGTTTCGGGCTCTCATCAGATTACCTTCTCCGGAAAGTCGCAGTGGGACGACCGCGCTTCCACAGCCACCTATCGCCAAAACAAGTTCCCTTCTCTCAATATGGAGCAGATATCGAGATTCGATATTAATGGCAATATCGGTTCAAAAATATCCGTTGCAGTCTCTCAGGATTCCAAAACGGATATTCCTCTGGCGAATCGACTGATACTCCGCTATAAAGGTGACGACGATGACATTTTCAAAAGTGTAGAAGCCGGCAATACTAATCTGGCCTTGCCAAATACCCAGTTTGTAGGATATTCCACCAGCATACGTGGGCTATTTGGGGTCAAGACCGAAGCCCAATTAGGGAATCTGAAATTGACTGCCATCGCCAGTCAGGAAAAAGGTTCCACCGAGCGGAGCTCAATGACCGCCGGGGCCAGCGCCCGTAAGGATTTTATCAGGGACTATCAATATGCCACGGGCAGGATTTTTGATCTCGGGCGAGATGGAATCGATTTTAAGCCCGGCGATACAATTATTTATATCGATGTTTATACTGTCTTGAGTACCTATCAGCAGAATACGGTCGGTATAAAGGCCAAATTCTGGGTTGACCCCGAAGACACTACTTCTTATTTAACTGAATCGAGTGACGCGCTTGTTACTCCGGAACCGGTAAGTAAAAATTCATACTATGTAGATGTGGAGAATCATTACATTATTTTCGACATGGCTAATGCCGGCTCTACCGGAGAAATCGGCGTTTATATGAAAGTAGAGCGGGAAGGAACCTCCTCAAAGAAAGATACGATTATAATTGGCAATGTTACAAGTGAGCCGTATAGTCTCAAATTGATAAGACATAAGAATCCGGATTCTTCTCAGGTTACTTGGAATTATATGTGGCGCAATGTCTATTATCTGGGCTCTACCAATATTGATCTTAATGGGCTTGAAATTGATGTGTTCAAAGGCCCTTCCGGCACCGAAAGAAATGGACAAAATCTCAATCATCAGAATGGAGTGCAATATATTAAAATATTGGGACTCGACCGTTACAATCAGGCCGGAGCCCAGATTCCCGATGGCTTGGTCGATGTAAGAAATGGAATCGTCGATGTCGTTCGCGGCCTCCTGTATTTCTCCGATCGCGAACCATTTGCGACGTCCAAGATGTATCCTCCAGATACGGTCACCCTTAATGTAAAGGTACCGGAAATCTATGCATTTCCCAGCGGTTCACAGCAGGCCATAACGGCAAGCCAATACTATATTGTAGTTTCCAATAAGAGCCGTGCCAGCGAAATCAACTTGGGAAGGATGAATATTATTGAGAATTCAGAAAGGATAACCCTTAATGGCCGCCAGCTGACTAAGGGTCAGGATTATAACATCGAATATGATTTCGGGCGGATTACTTTCTTGACCGAAGAAGCGATGGACCCCAATGCCAATATCGGCATAGATTACGAATACTCGCCGATTTTCGCCGCAGAGAAGAAAACACTCTTTGGAGTGCGCGGAGAATATGATTTTAGCGACAAACTCCAGTTCGGCTCCACTTTTCTATACAAATCCGATAAAGCAACTGAAAGAAAACCGAAGATTGGACAGGAAACATCTCGCACGATGGTTCTTGATATGGATGGAGCCTTTGAACTCAGACCCAATTTCCTCGGGCAGTTTCTTAATCTCCTTCCGTTTTATTCAACTCAGGAAAATTCAGTTTTGAAAATATCCGGCGAAGTGGCCCAATCATATCCAAACCCGAATATTGACGGAATCGCATATATTGATGATTTTGAAGGAAGCCGAGATTCATATTCGCTGGGCATTTATCGCGAGCTCTGGACATTGGCTTCAAGACCGGTGGGGCTTGATAGCCTCCGCATGCGGGGAAAACTAATCTGGTATAATCCATTCGACCAAGTGCCGACCGACCAAATCTGGAATCGCGAATTGAAGGCCGGTGAAAGCGGGACTCACACCTTGTGGCTGGAATATCGACCTGAGAAAAGAGATAAACGGACGGCCGATGTGATTAAGGCGGACACTTCACTCTATGACCCCGCCGAAGCCTGGGGCGGTATTATGAGATATATGCCGGCAGGCGCCGCCAATCAGGAAAGGGCTCAACTTCTCGAAATGCGAGTCAATGGCGATAAGGGGATTCTTCATCTTGATATGGGATATATAACAGAAGACATCAATGGCAATGATACTCTTGATTCCGAAGATCGTAAGACATCCGGAAATTTCTACAATGGCATCCTTGATCCTGGCGAGGATGTCGGTCTGGATGGAAAACCGGACAGTCTTGAACTTGATGGCTCCGGTCCCGACCCTCATGGGGATAATTGGTACTATAATGGGGAGGGTGCAGGGTGTAATGGTTGTGGCCCTGACGATTATACTCAGATAAACGGTACTGAAGGAAACGAAAAAGATCCCAATCGTTGGGGGCGTCCAGACACTGAGGATCTCAATCGAAACAACTCCCTGGATAGGGTTAACAGCTATTTCTCATTTAAGGTGGATTTGGCCGACAGCAAATTATTTGTAGATAGCTCGGAATATAATGGGTGGAGGACTCTCCGAATTCCGATCAAAGATTCCTCGGCCCTCGACAAGTCCGTCGGCAATCCATCGTGGACACAAATAAACTTCATAAAAATATGGTTAGAATCACCGTCCGGCGATAGTTTTGATTTAAAAATTGCGTCCGCTGATTTTATTCAGTCCAGCTGGACTGACACCCTCAAGCGCGGCGATTCTGCGATGTATAAAACCTCGAGTAAGTTTAATGTGGCTGTTATTAATAATCAGGAGAATGCCAACTATATCCCGCCGCCGGGAGTCACGGGTTACTATGATAAAACCAATGCCGTGACAGAACCCGAACAATCGCTTTTGCTACATTATGACAGCCTTGCTGTCGGAGATACCGGCTTGGCCGAGCGGACGCTTTTTGATACACAGAGTCTGGTCGGATATCATAGTCTCAGAATGTTTGTGCATGGCGATTTGGGAGTGGATTCAGTATTTTTCTTTTTTAGAGCAGGCAATGACAGCGTTAATTTCTACGAGTTCCGCACAATTCTTCAACCAGGATGGGCCTCCACCAATGAAGTGATAATTGACTTCAATGAGATCACCGGCCTCAAAGAATATCTGTTGCGAAGCCGCAAGGACAGCGCCTCGGCGAATTTGCCCTATGATACTGCCGCCGGAAATTACAGAATCCATGGTCAGCCCAATCTTGATCAGGTGAAATTTCTTGTCTGTGGCGTGGTTAATCTGGATTCCAGCGCGGCGGCGACGGGCGATGTCTGGGTTGACGAATTGCGGGTAGTGGATGTAAGGCGCGATGTTGGCACCGCCGCAAGAATATCGGCCAGCGGCAATTTTGCGGACTTATTTACCTATAGCGCCGGATATAATTATCGGGACAGCTATTTCCGTGAATTATCGGCCTCGACTCGAGGTTCGATGAATAACTTGGGGAGCGGCGCGTCCAGACGGAGCTACACTATTGGCATAAGCAGTAGTTTGAACAAATTTCTACCGCGTTCTCTTGGAGCCTCCCTGCCGTTTTCCTTGAATTATAGCAAAAACATTGCGGTCCCATTGCTAAGATTCGGCACCGATATAATTCTGCCTCAGGAATTACGCGGAAAAGAAAGCGCTATCAGCGCCACCAAGAGCTTCTCAATCTCGGAGAGCTTCGACAAAAAGACCCGCAACCCTCTCTTTACTGCTTTTCTAAATAAATGGAAGACGAGTTATTCCTACGGCAGTTCTGATGGAACATCGCCGGCGAATCCAGTCTCGCACACTGAAAACTACAGCCTGAGAAATAGGTATAACCTCAGTCTCGGGACTGTACCAAGCATTAAACCGTTCTTCTGGACAAAGCCGATTCCTCTACTAAATAAACTCAGCGGAAATAAATTTTATTTTCTGCCCGGGTCGGTCAATCTTACCGGTGATTTGGACAGGACCCTGACTTTGATTGAGAATCTAAGCGGGGTTACGACGCGAAGTACTTCGAAAAATTTTCATGGAACCATGAGAACCAGCTATAAAATGTCTGATAATCTCGTCTTCAATTATGGCTTTGACACAAGACGGGACCTGACCGATCCCAAGACCGTCAAGGTTTCATTTAATCCTTCAAAACTCCGGCTCGGCCGGGAGACGAATTATAGCGAGTCATTCGGAGCCAGTTATAGCCCAACATTATTCCCCTTCCTTTCGCATAAATTTTCTTTCGGCGCCTCCTATGCGGAAGCCAGAAATCTTACAGACACGACCGGCGCTCGAAATGCTAATGCCGGCAAATCATACGGCGTCAGCGGCAATCTTGACTTTAAGAAGCTCTTTGCCCACGGTAAAGGGGATGCAAAAGGTAAAGCAAAAGAGCCTGCCAAGCAGAGATTGCCTGAGGTGAAAGACCATGTAACCAAAGCTGAGAAAAAGAGCAATCCAATCGCCTCGATATGGAATCCTGTTGCATCGGTAATGGATTTTCTTACCGGATGGATCAAGCCGGTCTCCTTCGACTATAGCGAGGGGTATCAATATTCCTATACCGGTATTCGAGACCGGGCGAAGTGGAAATTTCGCTTTGGGCTCACAGACAAAATAGGAGTGGATATTGATCCGAACTCTCGAACCACCGGACTTTCAGCTGGGGCGTCCAAAAGCACGTCCTATTCGCTCGGTTCCGGAACTACGTTTTTGGGAGGGCTAAGGACCGATGTTTCATTTAATCGGAAAATTGCCGAAGACTTGAAGAAATTAATCAATTCCCAAAAGTCGATCTCGACCACATTTCCGGATATTAGGTTCACTATCGGCGCTCTGTCGACAATCAAAATATTCAACCCGATCATAAAGCGCTTTTCGCCTCGCACAAGTTATACCAGATCCAAGACAGAATCAATAAATATGCAGACCGGCTTCAGATCATCTGAAAGAACAACCACGACGCAGAGACCGCTTCTGTCTTTCAATTTTGACATCACCCGCGGCCTGCAGATAAATGTCTCGACCGATCGCACTGTTAATGAGAGCAAAAATATGAATTCTCAAACCGGAACTGTCAGCAGTCGAAGTCGGGATGTATCCAAGAACTATAGCGCGGATACGAAATATTCGTTCTCGGCCCCGACTGGAATAAGACTTCCTCTGTTAGGTCGACTAAAACTAAACTCCACCGCCACCATCTCCGTGGAAGTGGCTATGCGCAATCAAAAAACTGAGAGCGCCACCGGAAGCGCCCCTCTGGCCTCGACAGGTGAACGTTCCGATTTCAGCGTCAGCCCGACCATTTCATACTCTTTTTCTTCACAGATTAAAGGAGGCCTGACCGCGCGCTGGCAGGACGGCAATGATGTTTCTCTCAAGCGCAAGTCCCACGCCAGGGAATTACGCATGTGGGTTGATATCAGGTTCTAAAATATTTAATTGACAATTGCAGTCGGCTTCTTTTCCTTTCACAGCGATGTTATATCTACTCTCCAGAATCTTATTGAATGAGACTTGAACCTCAATGCGATGTCTTGCTTCCAGTCCTAAGGCGATAGTAACAAGAGCTTTAAGGTTTTCCCTTTACTGTCTGGGGGCCGTGGTGTGTATTGTTTCTTATGAAAGTTGCGCAAAGAACCATGATGCGCCTTTTTTCGATGGGGATAAAGCGTATGAATATTTGAAGGAACAGGTGAATTTCGGGCCGCGAGTTCCGGGAAGCGAAAATGCGGTCAAATGTCGGGAATATTTTCTTTCTTTTTTCCACAGTTTGGGCGTCAAGGTCGATACAATGGCATTTACTCATGATGACAAGGCCTCCGATAAACAAATACCTATGGCCAATATCATTGCTCACTTTAGGGGGATCGACAGCGCCGTCGCCAAAAATTATTTATTTGCGGCACACTGGGACAGCCGGCCCCGCGCCGAATATGATCCCGATTCAACAAAACGCAATTCTCCCATTGATGGCGCTAATGACGGAGCTTCGGGAGTAGCCATATTAATGGAGTTGGGCAATCTATTGGCCAAAGAGAAGCCGAGGGTAAATATCGACATTGCCCTTCTTGATGGCGAGGACTGGGGCGCTCCGGGAGATATCGGGGAATATTTTTTGGGGGCAAAGGACCTCGTCAAAAGGGATATCACGGGCAAGTATAAATTTGCCGTATTGGTTGATATGGTTGGCGACAAGGATCTTAAGATTTGTCGTGAGGAATTCTCTAATCATTATTTTCCACAATTAAATGATGTATTATGGAATACTGCAGGCAGACTTGGGGAAAAATCCTTTGTTGATTCTGTCGGCTATTCGGTCATGGACGACCACCTTTCGTTCATGACAATAGGTATCCCCTCGGCAGTGATCATAGATTTTGATTACAAATATTGGCATACTACTCAAGATACTCCTGATAAATGCTCGGCTCAATCTCTTCTTACCGTTGGGCGGGTACTGACAGAAGTGATATATCAATTATGAAGACAAAATGAGTAATCCTATTATAAAGTCCCGTCGCGATATACCCTCGATTGAAATTCTGGCCTCAGACGAAGAGATTTCGTCCGCTGGAGCTTCTCTGCCCAGGCCGCTGGTTGTTGAAATTATTCGATCAGAAGTGGAAAAGCTTAAGAGGCAGTTTGAAAATGCCACTGTGGAAATTGATTTTACCGTTTTCAGAAATCAAATTCTGGCTGAAATTCATAGAGAATCTCGGAGAAAAATAGGCAGGGTGATCAACGGAACCGGTATTCTTGTTCATACCAATCTTGGCCGCGCTCCCCTATCGGAAGACCTCTTTGATTGTATCAAGAGTCATATCATCGGCTATGGCAATCTGGAGTTTGATGTCAACACCGGCAAGCGGGGCAAGAGGGGAGAACTCGCGGAAAAATATCTGGCGATTCTATCTGAATCCGAAGCAAGTTGCATTGTCAACAATAATGCCGCCGCTATTTTCTTGATTCTTAATACATTGGCCAATAAGAAGGATGTTGTAATATCCCGCGGGGAATTAGTGCAAATCGGCGGGGGATTCCGCATCCCGGACATTATTAGGAAATCCGGGGCCCGATTGGTTGAGGTTGGAACTACAAATATCACTACAATCGATGATTATAAGGCGTCCTTGGAATCAATTCCCTCGCTTATACTAAAAATACATCGAAGTAATTTTGCTGTAACCGGTTTCACTGAAGATGTGGATATCAAAGCTCTTGCGGCTTTGGGCAAAGAACATAATATTCCAATTGTCAGTGATCTCGGGAGTGGAGTCTTTGTCGATACTTCCGAATATGCGGGCCGCCGCGAAACAACCGTGCAGGATTCCGTGCGGGATGGAGCCGACTTGACCTGCTTTTCAGGGGATAAGATTCTTGGGGGGGGGCAGGCCGGCTTGATTGTCGGGCGAAAAGAGATAATTGATAAGCTCAAAAAAAACCCAATTTATAGAGCCCTGCGAGTTGACAAGATTGTTATTTCAGCTCTGGAGGTGATGCTGGGATATTATTTGAATGGAAGTTGGAAAAATAATATCAAGCTCTGGCGATTGGCCGGTCGCAAGGAATCAGAGATGTATGAAAAGGGGAGGCACATGTTGAAAGAAATTGGCGCCGGTGATAAGATTCTTCTTGAAGGATCGCAGGCCGAAATGGGGGGAGGCTCTCTTCCCGATGTGCCCCTGCCTTCCGTGGCATTCGTATTTAGAAGCAAGCATTCACCGCAAAAAGTCGCCAGTGTGTTCCTTTCAGCAGAACCCCCTGTGGTTGGACGCGTTACAAAAGATTCATTTATGATTGACCTTAAAGCTGTCGATGATACCGATGCTGAGACTCTTTTAAATATTATCAAAAAGCTTAAAGATTCACTTTAAAATTATGTTCGTAATAGGCGCCGCCGGCCATATCGACCACGGTAAATCCTCTCTGATAAATCGCTTGACCGGCATCGACCCCGATAGACTTCCCGAGGAAAAACGGCGAGGCATGACAATTGACCTCGGTTTTGCGTGGTATGACATGACGGATGGCCAACGAATCGGCATCGTGGATGTTCCGGGTCACGAGCGGTTTGTCCGCAATATGATTGCCGGTACGGGCGGAATCGATGCTGTTATGCTCGTGGTTGCCGCTGATGATGGTTGGATGCCGCAGAGTCAGGAGCATCTTCAGATCACAAAATTACTCGGCATAAAATATGGCCTGGTGGTGATTACAAAAATCGATCTGGTGGAGAAAAGCTGGGTTGACCTTGTTGAAGAGGACTTAAAAGAAAAGCTGAAAGGGTGTTTCTTGGAGGCGGCGCCCGTAATCAAAGTCTCATCAATTACAGGCGAAGGATTTGATGTCCTCAAACTTGAAATTGAAAAACTCGCCGGATCTATTACTTCCCGAGAGGATATCGGCAAGATGAGGCTTTATATTGACCGAGCATTCGTTCTTGCGGGATTGGGTGGAGTTGTAGCCGGCACGTTAAGAGGGGGAGTTTTGAAGATTGGGCAGGAAGTGGCTGTTTTCCCCGCAAGGAAAAGAGGAAAAATTCGAACCATGCAATCCCACAACCAGCAGGTGGAACTTTCATATCCCGGGCAAAGAACGGCAGTCAGTCTAACAGGCATTGAGAAAGAAGAGCTTGCCAGAGGGAATGTAGTATCGTTACCGGAAATAGTTGAAAATTATCCGGACGACGCTGTTCTGGCGCTTTCAGTTTCAGTGATTACAGAAGCAACGGTTTCCGTTAATGATCGCCGCCGGCTCCTTATGATTCTTGGCGCCACTGAAGTTGAAGGCGAAATTAGGCTATTTGACAAAACCGCCATTAATCCCGGCGAAAATGGAATCATGTTTTTTCGGCCATTCGAACCGGTCTTAGCTTTTATCGGGGACCGTTTTATCTTACGCTTGCCGACACCCCAGATAACAATCGGCGGCGGGATAGTCCTGGATTTGCTTTCTGAAATGCCCCGCCGCAAGGATATTAAAAGATATATCTATCTTCAGGAAAGAGAGGACCTGGCCTGCAGAAATCTTATTCAATCGTCACTGTCTAAGTCGCTTTTTGTTGACCATGAAAAGGATTTCCTCTTCAGCAATTATTCCAGCAGTGCAATTATGGCGACCATTAATGAGATGATTCAAAATGGCATCTGCCAAATGTATGATGGCAAATTATTCAGGCCTGATGACTTGAAGGGAGTAAAGGATAATATTATAGCGGTCTTGACGTCGTTTTTCGAGGCGCATCCGCATATTGACGGCCTTTCCTTCGACGAAATTGTAGCGCTTGCCAAAGTTGGCGCATCGACGATGGAGATAATTATGCGATTGATGCATGATGAAAAGCTTCTTGTGAAAAAGAAAAATCGTCTTGATCTGCCCGGCCGCGAGATTACAGTGAGAGGGGAATTGAAAAAAACGGCGGAACTGATCTCCAGTGAGCTTCTGAAATCGGGTTTTACTCCACCGACAATTGAGGAGCTAATCGGAGGCGAAAGGCTTCGACGAGAAGCTTTCGACTTTCTGGCCGCATCGGGAGTCATAGTCAAGATAGGTGGAGGCATGGCCTTTCATCGAGATAGCTGGCAGAGGATTCTCGGATTTATCATGGAAATTTTCGATTCCGGGGAGCAGTTGACCGTCTCCCATTTCCGCGGAAAATTAGCCAGTACTCGTAAGTATGTCGTTCCTATTCTTGAAGAAACCGATCGTTTGGGAATTACCGAACGTCAGGGAGATATACGAATCAAGGGAGCCAAGTATGACACGATTAAGTCTTTTTTATAATGGCAAGATATACACGCAAGCGATGGGGAATGTCGTCGCAGATTCGATGGCAATTGCCGGAAATACTATAATAGCGGTCGGCCGTCGGCTGGAGAAAGATGTGGACTTCTCATCTTATTCCAAGGTTGACCTCAGAGGACATGCGATTCTTCCGGGATTTGTGGATTCACATACTCATCTCTATTTTCTGGTAATTTCAATGGGCAACGTCAAGCTTGACGGATTGAATTCCATAGATGAAGCCCTGGCAAAAATAGAAGCCCATTCGGCTGAGCTTGGCAAGAACGAATGGGTAACCGGCGAAGGATTCTCGCCCGATCGCTGGAAAAAGTATATTCTTCCCGATAAGTTTATGCTTGACGGCGCGACAGGGGGCCGCCC
This sequence comes from uncultured Ignavibacteriaceae bacterium, assembly GCA_964498015.1. GTDB lineage: Bacteria > Zixibacteria > MSB-5A5 > GN15 > PGXB01 > CAWEZN01. Next base: position 3,656 of record CAZCFT010000044.1, on the reverse strand, counting down.
GGCGGCGATATTCTCTAAAGACCAGCATCTATTATGGGTAAATTCCAAAGCTCTCCAAATGGCAAGCATTACAAAAGATACTCCCGAACCCGATGGAGGCTCTATAGAGAGGCTAAAAAATAACGAACCGTCGGGGATATTAAAAGAAATGCCCGGGTATTTCCCGGTCCTGAAAATAATAAGCAAATCAGGGAATAAGAATTTATCGAAGCTGTATGATCTCACTCTAAAAGACCTTTATGGCAAAGGGGTTACGGGAGTCCATTCTTTTGACGGCCCGGATGCGATGCCATTCTTTCTTAAAATGTCTCAAATGGGCAAATTGGGCTTACGGATTAATTACTATCCTCCAGTGAAGATGCTGTCCGATTTGAAAGAGAGGGGCATTTCTTTTGGATATGGGAATGACTATCTGAGAATATGCGGAGTCAAAATTTTTGCCGATGGCTCTCTTGGAAGCCAGTCGGCATATTGTTTTGAGAAATATGTAGGCTCAAAGAATAACTACGGAATTGAAGCTAATTCCAAAGAGGAAATTTCCAAGTCAATCGTTAAAGCGTCCCGTCTGAATCTTCCCTGCGCCATTCATGCTCTTGGAGACAGGGCTGTATCCAACATGCTTGACTGCTTTGAAAAAGCTCCAACACTGCTCTATGGCGCCAGGCATCGGATAGAGCATCTTCAGATGATTCGCCGCAAAGATATCATGAGATTGAAACGGCTTGGCGTGACAGCCTCGATGCAACCTTCGCATTGTCCATCCGATGTAAAGCTGATAGAAAAATATTGGGGGAAAAGGGGAAAGAACTGCTTTGTCTTCAATACCCTCCTCAAGCACGGAATCCCGCTTGCCTTTGGTTCTGACGCCCCAATTGAACCGCTCGATCCGCTTGCCGGAATTGATGCCGCTGTCAATCGGGCCATCCCACGAACGAGAAGCTCTTTCTATCCCGGGGAACGAATATCTGTGGCGGACGCCGTTTTTGGATTCACTGCCGGAGCGGCTTATGCGGTCGGGCAGGAATCTGAACGCGGTTTTCTGCTTCCGGGATATAAGGCTGATTTTATTATCCTTTCTGAGGACGTCTATAGGATACCCAAATCAAAGATAACAACTGTCCGGATTCTGGCGACTTATTTTGATGGAAATTCCGTGTTCAAAGATAATGATTGCTTTCCGGCAATTTAGAACATTATCTTTCACCCAGCGTTTTATATTGTATATTCCACATAAGAACGACATCAGCGTGAAATGGATTTTGCTCAAAGCAGGGTAGAAATATGTCGAACAAGATATTTATCATAATTTCGCTGGCAATCTTTTCGCTGGGAATGATTTCACTTGGTCTCGCAGTACCGGAAGATTCAACGCTTGATACGACCGCGGTAAAATCGCCCAGTCTGGTGTACACCATGAATATCGAAGGGGCGATCGGCACGGTAACCACCGACCGGGTCATCGAGGCGATTGAAAAGGCCGAAGAAGACCACGCCGATCTTCTGGTTATAATAATGGATACCCCTGGCGGATTTACCGACGCCATGTGGCCTATCACCAAAGCAATTATGAACTCGCTGACGCCTGTGGCAGTATATATTTATCCTGCCGGCGCCAAAGCGGCCTCGGCCGGTGTCTATATAACCTATGCCGCTCAGATAGCCGCCATGGCGCCAAGTACCAATATCGGCGCCGCCCATGTAGTCTCGGGAACCGGCCAGTCGATTGATTCTATCATGTCCGATAAAATCATGAATGATGCGGTAGCATCCCTCAAGGCTATGGCGGAACGAAACGGCCGCAACGCGCTGTGGGCAGAGGATGCTGCCCGCAAGTCGGTTTCGATTACCAGCACGGAGGCGCTCGAGAAAAATGTTATTAATTTCATTGCCAACGATGTTGATGATCTGCTCAAAAAGGCGAATGGCCTCGAGGTCAATATGACACTGGGCAAGAAAAAAATTGAACTTGTTAACCCGATTACAAAACCGCTGAAAAAGACATTCATTCAATCATTGCTCGAAATAATCTCATCTCCCAATGTAGCCTTCATCTTATTTTCGCTCGGCGGATTGGGATTGGTATTAGAGCTTTATAATCCCGGGGCAATTTTGCCGGGAGTTGTCGGTGGAATCTGCATTGTCCTCGCTTTCTATAGTTTTCGCACTTTGCCGATAAATTATGCGGGATTGCTTTTGATTATATTTGCCATATTATTGTTTATACTGGAGATAAAAATCGTGAGTCATGGTCTGTTAACCATCGGCGGGGTAGTATCGCTCATAATGGGCGGCATGATGCTGATTGATACCGCCGACCCGTCGCTCAAAATATCCAAGTTGGTTATTTTTGCCGTGGCGCTGGTCATCGGCGCTCTGGTTGCAATAGCTTTCACACTGGCATTTAAGGCGCGCATTGCCAAACCGACCACGGGCGTCGAGGGACTGGTCGGGCAGATCGGTGTGGTGAAGTCAAAGATCGACGCTATTGGATATGTGTATGTTTCAGGCGAGCTATGGGAATCAACCGCCGACGAGCCGATCGATGAGGGCGCCGAGGTCATTGTCACCGAAGTCAAGGATTTAAAAATAAAAGTGAAAAGGAGAACGTAAATGCAAGGAGGAGCTATGCCATCACTGGCCGCAGTTGCGGTTATAGCATTCTTGGTATTGATAATTTTATCAAATGCTATCAAGATTCTCCGCGAATATGAGCGCGGTGTTGTTTTCCGCCTTGGCCGCCTGATCGGCGCCAAAGGGCCGGGAATTATTATTCTCATTCCGATTGTTGACCGCTTGTTGCGCGTGGATTTGCGGACTATCACGTTTGATGTCCCTCCGCAGGATGTTATCACACGGGATAACGTTTCGGTTAAAGTTAATGCGGTACTTTATTTCCGCGTTATGGATCCCAATAAGGCTATTGTCGCTGTGGCCAACTATTTTGAAGCTACCTCGCAGATAGCGCAGACCACTCTTCGGTCGGTACTGGGGCAGGTGGAGCTGGATGAACTTCTGGCTAACCGCGAGAAAATCAATCAGGAACTACAGAAAATCATCGACCGCCAGACCGAACCGTGGGGAATCAAAGTTTCGGTCGTAGAAATCAAGAATGTGGACCTTCCACCGGAAATGACCCGCGCTATCGCCCGTCAGGCGGAAGCTGAACGTGAACGCCGAGCCAAGGTTATTCATGCGGAAGGCGAGTTCCAGGCATCGACCAAACTGGCCGAGGCGGCGGCTATTTTGGGCAAGGAGGAAAACGCGCTCCAGTTGCGGTATATGCAGACACTGACCGAAGTATCGGTCGGCAAGACCAACACGATTGTCTTTCCATTGCCGATTGACTTGTTCATGCCGTTTCTGAAGAAGTACGCGGATAAAGTATAGCGGCATATTATCTTACTCCGGAATATGGGCGGCAGGTTTTGAGACCTGCAGGTTCACTACGGACACCCAAACAAACCCGACTTTGGGCGGCGAACTGTATGTATTACAATGAGATCCCAGATTCGGGTTCGTTTTTTTAAATTTTATTTTTGGCATTTTTGGGGCATTTCTCCTTTTATAAGTTATTATCGGGATGATAATTAGAGGCGGCCGTTAAAGTCATTTGTTATGCGAAATTAGCGGGTTCGTTTTGCATATTTTTTCCGGAT